>DDJQ01000040.1 GCA_002339125.1 Alteromonadaceae bacterium UBA2620 | reverse complement strand
GGGTAAAAGTATGCGGTTGCCCTGGTTGTGAGTGAGGATTGTTATGTTTATTGCTGTACTTCACCAACGATTAAAATTACGCTTAGATATAAGTTTAACTTATTTTGCTTTGATATGGATAAACGTCTGCGCTGGTTAAACAATCTAATGTGCTTTGAGGTAGCAGCCCGGCACCAGAGTTACAGTAAGGCTGCTGAAGAGCTGTTTATTTCTCAGGCGGCGGTTAGCCAGCAAATGCGGCAATTAGAGAGTAATTTGCACGTAAAGCTGTTTCACCGTGAGGCCAGGAAAATGCGCCTGACAGAGCCTGGTAAAATGTTGCTCAGTGCGTGCCAGAAAGGCTTTGGTGAAGTGATTAATGGCTTAAATCAAGTTCAGGAAGCGCCCCTTGATGGTGAGTTAAAGGTCAGCTCAACCCAGGCCTTTTGCGCTTTATGGCTGGTACCGCATTTATTTGGATTCTTTAAACTTCACCCTGGAATCAATGTTAACGTGCAGGGCTCTAACCGGATTGAAAATCTGCACGATGGTAATATTGATGTGGCCATACGGTTTAGTACGTCCAGCCCGGTTTTAATTGACGAGTCGCTGGTTGTTGAGCGCATCGATGAAAACGACGTTTACCCGGTGTGTTCCGTTGACTACCTTAGCAAAAATGCCATAAACGACGCTAAAAGTATGAAGAATGCCAGATTGTTCAGTCTGGCCTACGAAAATAAGGTGGACTGGGAGAGTTGGTTTGAGTTTGCCGGGGTCGAGGTAAATCCACAACAACTGCGAAAAACCGAAGTTACCTCCAGTGATCTTGCCTTATCTGCGGTATTAGCCGGGAACGGGATTATGCTGGCATCAGACATCATGGTGGGCGAGTACGTCAGGTCGGGCCAACTGGTTATTCCATTGGCTATACCGCATCCGGTGAGATGGAAATCACATTTGGTATATGCAAAGAATAATCCCAAGAAGAAACGGATTGCAGTGTTTTGTCAATGGGTTAAAGACAACCTGGTCAGGACACCGGGTATAAGCCCTTCATAGGCTTTTACAGGCTTCTGTTAGTTCCAGTGGGCCCGTTTGCGGCAGAGTGCTGGCGCAAGGCTGCGTTGTGCACTATCTCGGCAATTGCACGTTATTAATTGAATTGCTCGAGGAAGTTTCCAAAAAATACAAAACCGGGACGCTTGATGCGGAATCATTTGGAGAATTCCTGGATACCGCTAAGGATCTGTCGGCCAGCATGCTCAAAAAAATGCGCCGGGCATCTAAATTACTGTCTACCTTTAAGCTGGTAGCGGTGAAAAACACTGATGAAGCAAATATGCTGGAGCAGGTAGATATTGCTGAGTGTATTAATGAGTTTATCGCAGCTCACGGTATGCATAACCAATCTTCACGAATCACTTTCGCGGTAAAAATCACTCCCGGTGCTGTGGTTACCACGTATCCTGCTGTGATGACGCAAATACTGACCGCCTTAACGTCAATACCCCTATTCATGGTCTTGGCGCTGGCAAACGTCAACAGTGTTGTATAACTCTGTCACTGGCGCCGGCAGGCGACGGTTATCAGTTTAATTTTGCAGATGACGGCGTGGGCGTTAGTGAAGAGTTGCTACCAAAAGTTTTCGATCCATTTTTTACTACTCGCAGAGGGGCAGGGAATGCCGGGTTAGGGTTAAGTATTGTGCACAATTTGGTCAGAGAAGTGCTGAACAGTGAAGTTTATTATGAAAGTCAGCCCGAAAACGGATTTAAAGTGTCTTTAAAATTCATAATCTGACACCTTGTTAGTCCGGTGATGAAAGCTAGTGCCTTGTTTTATAGTGTGAATGTGGCAATATAAGCCGGTTATTAAATTATTTTAATAAAGCTCATGCGTTTGAATGATTTAGTTTCACCCTAGCGTTTGACAAGCGTAATGGATATACGGCAATCTTTATAAAATAAAGGAAGCGCAATATTTACTTTTGTTAAAAGATGGCTGGCAGTAAGCAGGCAGGCTTAGTTAGCGACGACGTTTATAATAATTATTAGGGCCTACTGTAATGCCGTCTGTTTCGGACCTGTTTTCTATTCCCGATACTTCTTTACTCCTGGTGGGGGAATATAACTTTTCACTGGTGCTGTTCTCCGTTGCTATTGCCGTGTTTGCCTCATTTATGGGCTTTCAGGTGGCGAGTCAGGCTGCGAATGCAAAAAACCGCCGGGGACGCTGGGTGTTGCTTGCTGTTGGAGCGTTTGCTCAGGGCAGTGGTATCTGGTCGATGCACTTTATTGGCATGCTGGCTTTTGAGCTTTGCACGCCGGTTACTTATACCTGGTTTACAACCCTTGTTTCTATGTTACCTGGCATAGCCGCTGCCTGGGTGGCCCTTAACCTCCTGGCTCAACACTCTATCAGCAACAAACAAATTGTCGTCGGTGGAGTGCTAATTGGTGCCGGTATTGGTGCTATGCATTATATCGGCATGGCAGCCATGGATATGGCGCCGCTGCTACGTTACGACCTGAGCACCTTTTTATTGTCCGTGATCGTTGCAGTGATATTTGCAATGCTATCGCTATGGGTAAGGCACGGACTACAGCGCTTCTTACAGAGTAAATTGACAAGATTAACGACTAATATGTTGGCCGGGGTAGTTATGGGCTGTGCTATTTCAGCCATGCATTACACAGGCATGGCGGCTGCACGATTTGTTAGCCCTCCGGGGCTGGCACTGCCGGAGCAGCCTTCTGAGATGTCGTTCTATCTGGCGGCCAGTGTCACTTTTATTGCATCCATTATGATTGCTCTGGTGCTGGGGATTAGCCTGTTGGTGAAATACCGTGAGGCATCAGCCGATGCCCGTCGCTCGCAAGTAAGAATGATTAGCCTGATGGAATCGGCCGTTGAGGGTATTCTTACCATTAATGATGAAGGGGTAATTCAAACTGTAAATGAAGCAGTAACCAGTATTCTTGGCTGGCAACGAACGGAGCTGGTTAGTACGTCACTCGCCGAGTTTCTTCCGGAAGACCGTCGCCATCTCTATAGCCAAAGTTTCTTTAAACATGCGGAAGAACCTGAGGGGATCCAGCTTATCGGGAACAGCCGGGATGTGGAGGCGTTTAACCGCGATGGTGAGTTGGTGCCATTGCGGATTAGCTTGTCGCATACTGAGGTGGCCGGGGAATCCTTATTCGTACTGTTCATCGCCGATATCAGTGAACGCCTGGCCATGGAAAAAGCGATTCGAGAGAACGAACTGAAATTTCGTTCACTGATTGCGAATATCCCGGGAATCGCTTATCGCTGCTTAAACAGGCATGACTGGCCTATGGTGTTTATTAGCGATGCGGTAAAAGAAATTACCGGTTACGGCCCTGATGAATTTTTACTACCAAACACAACGGTAAGTTTTGTTGATTTGTTTCATCCCGATGATCTCGAGACAATTAAGCAGGCATTGGTTGGCCAGACCGAATACAGTATGGAATACCGTATCTTCAACAAAGCGGGTGAGATCCGCTGGTTGCGTGAGCATGGCCGGTATATCCGTGATGACAACGGCGACATCCTCTGGTTGGATGGTTTTATCATGGACATCACCGACCGCCGGCAAATGGAAGACGACTTGGTGATTGCAAAGGATGAAGCAGAGCAGGCCGCCTCGGCCAGGGCGGCATTCCTGGCCAACATGAGTCATGAAATCCGCACGCCAATGAATGCCGTGATCGGCTTTAGTGACATCCTGCTGGATACGCCACTTAATACAGAGCAACATAGACATCTGTCGACGATTAATCGCTCAGCTCGTTCGCTATTGCATTTATTAAATGACATCCTCGATAGTGCCAAACTAGATAAAGGCAAGCTGGAACTGGAATTAACTGATTTCATACTCAGTGAAGAAATCGACACGGTGATTTCTACCTTCTGGCTGGAAGCCAAACGCAAAGGACTCGAGTTACAGGTGAAACTGGGCGACAACCTCGCTCCGGGCTATCGCGGTGCGCCGGAACGTATACGTCAGGTACTGAGTAACTTAATTGGCAATGCGGTGAAGTTTACCGAGTC
>DDJQ01000052.1:10861-11090 GCA_002339125.1 Alteromonadaceae bacterium UBA2620 | reverse complement strand
AGCTTCGCTGGGCAAACAAAAAAGCCCGCAACAAGTGCGGGCTTTTTGAAGTTAACAGTAACGCAAGGATTAGTAATCTTAGTTAAGCTTCTCTTTGATACGTGCAGATTTACCTGAACGCTCACGCAGATAGTAAAGCTTGGCGCGACGCACTGCACCGCGACGTTTCACTTCAATAGAAGATACCGCCGGGCTGTGTGTTTGGAACACACGCTCTACGCCTTCGCCA
>DDJQ01000052.1:9958-10564 GCA_002339125.1 Alteromonadaceae bacterium UBA2620 | reverse complement strand
AACACACGCTCTACGCCTTCGCCACTTGAAATTTTACGTACTGTAAAAGACGAGTGAAGACCACGGTTACGCTTAGCGATAACAACACCTTCGTATGCCTGAAGACGCTCTTTGTCACCTTCAGTTACACGAACTTTAACAATCACTGTGTCACCTGGGCCGAACGCAGGAACATCAGCTTTAAGCTGTGCTTGTTCAATTTTTTTGATGATATCTTGACTGACTTTGCTCATCATATCCTCTCATCCTAGTTAACTGTCATCTTGCTGCAACGACGCCTGAAATGCTTCCAGTAACCGTTGTTGCTCCTCAGTCAGAGCTAGGTCGTTTAATAACTCAGGGCGACGCAACCAGGTTCTACCTAAAGATTGTTGCAGACGCCACTGTCTGATTTTTTCGTGATCACCGCTTCTTAACACATCGGGCACCGCTTTACCGTCGAGTACTTCCGGGCGGGTATAGTGTGGGCAATCCAGCAAACCATGAGTAAATGAGTCTTCAACTGCAGAATCGCTGTGACCGAGTACTCCCGGCACTAACCGTGCAATTGCGTCCATCATCACCATGGCAGGCAGTTCGCCGCCACTTAACACGTAATCACCAATT
>DDJQ01000052.1:8581-9659 GCA_002339125.1 Alteromonadaceae bacterium UBA2620 | reverse complement strand
ACTTAACACGTAATCACCAATTGACCATTCTTCGTCAACATGGCTTTCAATTACGCGCTCATCCACCCCTTCGTACCGGCCACATAACAAGATTAACTTGTTGTTGGCTGCCAGCGACTTAACGCCAGCCTGGGTTAGCGGTTTACCCTGTGGAGACAGGTAAATCACTTTACTGTTTTCACCGCCAGCCTGTTTGGCTGCGGTAATTGCGTCAGTAAGCGGTTTAACCATCATCAGCATGCCAGGACCACCACCATAAGGGCGATCATCGACTGTGCGATGACGATCGTGTGTAAAGTCTCGTGGGTTAAAGTGTTCAACTGCCAGTATGCCGTTCTTCACTGCCCGCCCTATTACTCCTTGTTGAGTAAAAGGAGCGAACATTTCAGGAAACAAACTGATAATGCCGAACCATTTTTCCGCGGTCACTTAAAACCCCGGATCCCATTCAACCGTAATCACCCGCTCGGTTTTATCTACCGTTTGTACAACAGAGTCGAATACAAACGGTATTAGTCTTTCTTTCTGACCAAAAGCATCGTTTGCCTTTGCCTTAACGCGGATCACGTCGTTGGCGCCGGTATTAAACACTTCTTTAACCACACCCAGTTGGTAACCTTGCGTAGTTACCACCTGCATACCGTTAAGCTCACGCCAGTAAACCTCATCGTCACCCAATTCAGGGAGTTGCTCAGCGTCGATACTGATATCCAGGTTTTTAATGCGCTCGGCATCATCCCGGCTATCGATATCAATCAGCTTTGCTACGATGGCTTTGCCATGCGGTCGCCATTGATCAATCTGATATTCTTTTCCATCAGCCAGTAACCACGGGCTGTAGTCGAAAATACCCTCTGGTACCTCGGTATAGCTGTTGATCTTGACCCAACCTTTAACACCATATGGCGCACCGATTTTGCCAATAACCACTTTGTCAGACGCTTGACTCATCTAAACCTACCAGAATTAAGGACAGCTTACGCTGCCGCTTTTTTAGCTTCTTTTACCAAGCTGTTAACGCGCTCAGATAAGCTTGCGCCAACACCAACCCAGTACTCTACACGCTCAAGATCTAAAC
>DDJQ01000052.1:7620-8277 GCA_002339125.1 Alteromonadaceae bacterium UBA2620 | reverse complement strand
ACTCTACACGCTCAAGATCTAAACGCAGACGCTCAGCCTGACCTTGTGCAGTTGGGTTAAAGAAACCGACGTTTTCGATGAAACGACCGTTTCTTGCACGGCTGCTTTCTGCAACCACTACTTGATAAAATGGACGCTTTTTGGCGCCACCACGCTGTAAACGAATAGTAACCATAAATGCCTCAAACTCGTTGTAGCGTTACCGTTAACTTACCTTTTCAAACCCTGAATGAAATACATACAAGGCGAAAGGCCGCGGAATTATACGTATACGCAATGAAATTGCAAGGCTTATCAGCGATTAATTGCCCTGAACAGGCGTAATAAAACGAGCCAGAAAGTAACCTGGCTCCTCCTTTACACTTCTTAACTCATCTTAACTGGGCATCGCATGGACTCTCACTCATAATACTCACAACAGAACAATCACTCCCATGGTCATGCATTGATATTAACCAAAGACGTACTGATATGGCTGGCACAGTTGCTCAAGCCCTATAAGCTTAAAGTAGTTTGTGCAGTTATCGCACTTACTGTTGCGGCTGCCGCCTGGCTGCTGCTCGGCCAGGGCATCAAGCTCACTGTTGATGAAGGACTCAGCGCCGGTAACATCAACCGGCTGGATGCAGCCATCGGCTGGGTTATTTTGTTTGCCGT
>DDJQ01000052.1:6063-7318 GCA_002339125.1 Alteromonadaceae bacterium UBA2620 | reverse complement strand
AGGGTTATTTTGTTTGCCGTAGTGGGTTGCCTGGCCACTTACTTTCGCTTCTATCTGATGACCTGGCTGGGCGAGCGTATCAGCGCCGATATCCGTATTCAGGTTTATCATCATCTGCTCACGCTAACACCGGGCTTTTTTGCCGAAACCCGCACCGGCGAAGTGATCTCTCGCTTTACCAACGATACCAGTGTCATTCAAACCGTTGTGGGCATGAGTTTATCCATGGCCCTGCGTTCGCTGGTGGGATTTGTGGGCGCACTGATATTAATGACTTTTACCAGCCCCATGCTGACCTTGTGTGTACTGGTGGCCGTGCCCTTTATTCTGGTACCGCTCAAACTTATTGCGCCCAAAGTGCGCCATTATTCACGCCTTAGTCAGGACCGCATTGCCGACATGGGCTCACAAATAGATGAAACCCTGCACGAAATTATGGTGGTGCAGGCATTTAATGCAGTATCCGGCGAACAACAAAAATTCACCCAGAAGGTTAGCTCAGCCCTGCAGGCCGCTGCCACGCGCATCCATTACCGCTCGATGTTAATCGGCGTGATTATGCTGGTGAGCATGCTATCGGTGATTGGCATTGGCTGGCTGGGGATCAGGCAAGTCATGAGCGGCGAAATTAGCGCGGGCCAACTCTCAGCATTCCTATTTTATGCCGTACTGGCCGGGAGCAGTATTGCCACTATCAGCGAAGTCCTCGGTGATATTCAGCGCGGTGTGGGAGCCAGTGAACGGCTGCTGGAACTGTTGGCTACCACCGCTAATAACAATTCTGGTCAGGTGGTGCTACCAACACTCGATTCGCCGCCGCAAATCAGTTTTGAGCAGGTGAACTTTGGGTATACCGAACACGCTACCTTATTTAAAGACTTCTCTTTACAGGTGCAACCAGGCGAGTGTGTGGCGTTAGTAGGCCCAAGCGGCGCAGGTAAATCGTCTTTATTTCAACTGCTCCAGCACTTCTACCCTATTCAGGGCGGCGTCATCAAACTCAATGACAGCCCGGTTACCGAGCTCACTCTCGACAGCCTGCGACAACAAATTGCTCTGGTACCTCAGGAACCGGTTATCTTTGCCAGTACCGTGATTGAAAACATTCGCTATGGCCGGCCCAGCGCCAGCGAAGCCGAAGTGATTGAAGCGGCAAAACAGGCGTTTGCCGATGACTTTATCAATGAACTGAGCGACGGTTACCACACTCAACTGGGTGAACGCGGCGTAAAACTTTCCGGTGGTCAGCGTCAGC
>DDJQ01000052.1:0-5762 GCA_002339125.1 Alteromonadaceae bacterium UBA2620 | reverse complement strand
ACTTTCCGGTGGTCAGCGTCAGCGTATCGCGATTGCCCGGGCGTTTCTGGCTGACCGCCCGGTGCTACTACTTGATGAAGCCACCAGCGCGCTCGATGCGGTGAGTGAACATAAAGTCCAACAGGCACTTAAGTACCTGATAAAAGGACGCACCACACTGGTGATTGCTCACCGTCTGGCCACGGTACAAATGTGCGATCGCATCGTTGTAATGGAAAACGGCATGGTTAGGGGCTCAGGAAAACACGAGGAATTGATGAAAAACGACACCTTGTATAAGGAGTACGCCGAGTTGCAACTCATCCCCTAGCCCGCCATCGAACCTTTGGCGATAATACGAATTATTAACAATAAAATAATAGTGCGCCCTCTTTGTGTTAACTACGTAGCAGTTGATGATGGAGGTATTCAGGAAGCGACATGATTAAAAATTTGAAAAAAATGCTCTGTATAGGTGCCCTGGCACACCTGGTGTTAATCACAGCACCTGCTTCAGCACAGAGCTGGGGTGGCAGGGGCGATAGTGCCAAATTGGTAGTGCTCAATAAAATTGAGTTTATGCACGAACAGAGAAACGTCGAGGCTGTGGGTACCGCCGAAGCGGTTAAGTCAGTGACCCTCTACCCCGCCGTAGCTGACGAGGTGACCGCGGTAAATTTTGTGCCGGGACAAAAAGTCAATAAAGGCGATATTCTGCTGACCCTGGACGATCGCCGTCAGGTAGTTGCGGTGCGCCGTGCTGAATTACAGCTTGAAGATACTGAGCGGGCGCTCAAGCGCCTGGTCGATAGCCGCGACCGGGGCGCAGTGGCAGAAAGTGAAATCGATATCGCCCGCACCGCCCGCGACTTGGCAAAGGTGACCCTGGACGAAGCTAAAGCCGATTTAGAAGACCGCCACATTGCCGCGCCTTTTTCTGGCTATGTGGGCTTAACCGACGTAGAAGTTGGCGATCGGGTAACCACTACAACGGTAATTACTACCCTCGATGACCGTACCAGTTTGTATGTGAATTTCCGTGCGCCCGAGTCTGCTGTGTCTCTGCTAATGTCGGAGACCTCGGTAACATTACAACCCTGGGCTTCACGGGATGTGTCGCTAACCGCAGATATCGCCCAGTTAGACTCGCGTATCAATAATACCGATCGCACCATGGCGGCTCGTGCTTTACTGCCCAACGAAAGCGACCGCTACCGTCCGGGCATGAGCTTTCGGGTGAAACTCAATCTGCAGGGAGAGCGTTATGCTGCTATTCCTGAAGCCGCCTTATTGTGGGGCGCTACCGGCGCATATATTTACACCGCAGTGGATAACAAAGCCAAACGTGTGGATGTGAGCGTGCATCAGCGTCTGCGCGGAACCATTCTGGTAAGTGGCGATTTAACTGACGGCGATCTGCTGGTTGCAGAAGGTATTCAGTCGCTGCGTGAAGGCCAGTCTATTACTACCTCATTGGCGCGGAGAGACAGCAATGAGTAACCTTGCTGACAATCATAACGACCTGCCGTCGTTATCGATTCGCCGTCCGGTACTTATCATTGTTTTAAACCTGCTGATTGCGATTGCCGGCTATGCCGCCCTAAACGGACTCGAAGTACGTGAACTGCCCGACGTGGATACGCCAACCATTACGGTCAGCGCACAGTATCCCAATGCCTCACCGGAAACCGTGGATGCAGAAGTTACCGCCCACCTTGAAGGTGCGGTAGCCCGGGTTAGCGGTGTGAAAAATATCTACGCGCAAAGTGAAGAAAACTCAGCCCGGGTGCGGGTGGAGTTTCGCCCTGGCATCAACCTTGACGATGCCGCCAACGAAACCCGTGAATCGGTCAGCCGCGTACAACGGCAATTACCCGATGAAGTGGAACAGGTTTCTATTATCAAGGCAGACAACGATGCTCAGGCCGTTGTCAGTTTGGCGATTTCCAGTGAAACACTCGATGCCGAAACCCTTACCGAACGGGTAGATACCGATTTAGCGCCGTTATTTTTAAGTATTCCCGGTGTAGCCGATGTCACCCTGAACGGCGACCGTGAACGAGTGCTGCGGGTATCAGTGGATCCCCTGCGCCTTACCAGCTTTGGTTTGTCGATGACAGACGTAGCCAATGTGCTGCGCACTGCCCCGTTTGACGTACCGGCTGGCAGTATCCAGTCAAGCGATCAGATGCTTATCGTGCGGGCCGATGCTACCTCGCTTACCGCCGAAGATATTAAAGATATTGTGATCACCGGCGATACCCGCATTGGTGATGTGGCCAGCGTGTACTTCGGGCCGGCCGATTCCACCAGCGCTGTGCGCCTGGACGGCAAACCGGTTATTGGTATTGGCGTTATCCGTCAGGCCAGCTCAAACACCATTGAGATTTCTGATGAAATTCTGGCCATGGTCGACACCTTCGATGAGCGTTTTCCTGAAATGCAAATTCAGGTTACCTCCGACGACGCCGAATTTATTCGCGACTCTGTTGAAGAGGTCGCCTTTTCCCTGGGTTTAACCATTATTCTGGTGGTCTTCACCCTGTTGTTTTTCATCGGTTCATGGCGAGCAACCATTGTACCGGCGTTATCCATTCCGGTATCTCTGACCGGCGCCCTGGCAATCATCTGGCTGCTCGGTTTCTCAGTAAATATTCTGACCCTGCTGGCACTGGTACTGGCCACCGGCATGATTGTGGATGACGCTATCGTGGTATCAGAAAACATTCAGCGCCGCCGCGCTATGGGCTTAGGGGCCAGAGCTGCTGCCGTTATCGGCACACGGGAAGTATTTTTCGCAGTTATCGCCACCACGGCGGTACTGGCGTCGGTATTTATTCCAATCGCTTTTCTGCCTTCAACGGCCGGGCGATTATTCCGCGAGTTTGGCGGTGTATTAGCTGGCTCAGTGATCATCTCCTCTTTTGTGGCCTTGTCACTGGTGCCCGCGCTAACCGCCCGACTGCCGGTAAAATCACAAAAAGCCAATAAACGCAGTTTGTTTGATGCCACGCTGGGCCGACTCGGTCACTGTTGCCTGCAGTTTTATAAAACCACATTGGTATGGTCTTTAAAATACGCCTGGTTGGTGCTGGTTCTATGCTTACTGGCTGCTGGCGGCGCTTACTTTACGTCACAAAGCATTGAAAACGAATTACTGCCCAGCGAAGACCGCGGCACCATTCGGATATTTGCCCGCGGACCAGACGGTGTAGGACGCAACTTTATGGACCGCCAGGCCATGAGTATGGAAAGCCTGCTGATGCCATACGTGGAAAGTGAGGAAATCGCTTCTATTTACACCGTAGTAGGCAGCTGGGATCCGAACATCGTATTCATTACCGCCGATTTAAAACACTGGGATGAACGTGACAAATCAGTTCAGGAAATCATCGGTGAGATACGCCCTAAACTGCAATCAGTGCCTGGCGCACCGGGTAATGCTTTTGGTGGTAACAGCCTTAACCTGCGCGGTCAGAGCGGCGGCCTTGAGCTGGCGCTCACTGGTGACACCTACGAGCGTATTTATGACGCCGCCCTGATATATGCTGCCGCCATTGAAGAGCAAATGCCGGAACTGGGTGCTCCCCGCATCAGCTATAAACCCACCCAGCCACAACTGCGGGTTAACATCGACCGTCGCCGGGCTGATGAGTTAGGTGTGCCGCTTAGTGACATATCCTCAACTCTGCGCGCCGCTATTGGTGGTAACGACATCATTGATTTGAATATTGGCGATCAGGCTATCCCTATTATTCTGCAAACCAATGACAGAAATACCAGCGACCCGTCTGACCTTACCAACCTGTATGTGAAGTCGGATAATGGCAGTCTTATACCATTATCCAGCGTCGCCTATATTACTGAGGAAGGTGTGGCAGCGGAGCTAGAGCGTCAGGCCCAACGCCGCGCAATCAAACTCGACATGAGCATGCCGGAAGATATCACCATCAATGATGCCGTAACGAAGCTAAGAAACATTGGTGATGAAGTGCTGCCGGAAGGTATTGGTACGATTTTCCTCGGCGAGGCACAGGCCTATGAGGAAACCTCCCAGCAGGTCGCCATGACTTACATCCTGGCGTTTGTCATCGTGTTTCTGGTACTGGCCGCGCAATTCGAAAGTGTTAACAGCGCCGTGGTTGTTATGCTGACCGTACCTTTTGGTATCGCTGCAGCGATTTATGCCCTTTATCTCACGAATACTTCAATCAATGTGTATTCGCAGATTGGTCTGGTGATGCTGATTGGCCTGCTGGCCAAGAATGCCATCCTGCTGGTTGAATTTGCCGACCAGTTGCGTGACCGTGGCTATGATGTTTACGAGGCGATTGTTGAAGCCGGTAAGGTTCGCCTGCGCCCGATTATGATGACGCTGGTTTCCACGATTTTAGGTGGCTTACCGCTCATCCTGTCCAGTGGTGCCGGCGCGGAAGCCCGTAATGCCATTGGTTGGGTTGTTTTTGGCGGGCTTGGTATCGCGGTAATCTTTACCCTTTACCTCACGCCGGTTATCTACCTTGGTCTTGCCCGCTTTACCAAACCAAGAGCCGATGAAACCAGGCAGCTTGAGGATGAATTGGCTGCTGCCGAGGTATAAAGCGGTTTAACAACGAGTAAACAGCCCGCTTAATGCGGGCTGTTTTTATTGCGAAGGACAAATTTGTAGCTTACTGTCCACGACAGCTATGAGCGAGGAGCGGACGTTCATCTTACTAGCACTACGAGCTTATACCTCTATCGTATCAGTCGATAAATTTAATTACTCTCGAAATCACCGCTCTTGTCTGATGGAACTAAAATTTATAAATAACTCCAACACCCACTTCAGCTTCGTAATCACTTCGTGCAACAGGGCTATCTCTGACTTCACTGCTAAAATACTCAAATAGTGCTTCGCCATAGATTTGCCAATCACTGTTAATGTTTTTTCGGTAGTTATAATCAATACCAAACGAACGTAACCCACCACTTAAATTTGTTTCCTCTAAGCCGGATGACGCTGATTGCACAGCATCAATTCCAAACCCTTTATTAGCGTAATCGCTGTCGTGTAAAACAACAACAAGATTAACTTCAGAACCTGTCCCGTCAGTTTGCTCTCCGAATCGACGACCAATACCAAATAATGCTAGATTTCCTTCATCACTTGCAACTAGACGACTAACTAACCAATAACGCCAATCAGGGGTAAATGAGCGGCGAGCTTGTAAAACCAGTTCAAATCCTTCTTCTTGATTACCCAGGCCACCTAATCTGCCATCGTCAGAGTCACTTTCTTCTCGACCTTCTTCAAATCCAATCAAGGCTCCTAATAGCCACTTGTCATTGAATAATCCTCGCCAGCCAAGTGCTTCGCCTGCAAAGTAATAAATATTATCACCACTGCGCCATTGCACGGCACCGGCAGGCTGTGCCTCAAACCCAAATTCATCAGAGCCTTCGTAAGCAGATTCATATTCAACACCTACCCCTATGCCGAATGCCCAGCCGTCTTCACCTTTGGTGAAATCATCAACAGACGGGAGGGGAACTAAAACAGGGTTATCTTCTTGTGCCATTACTGCGTTATTAATGGTAGTTTGTATGAGCAATAACACGATGAGATATATTATTTTTTTCATATGTCTATTTCTGTTTACTAAATGGGTTGTAAAAGTAAACAGTTATACGAGTTCGCGGAGAAAGTGGTTTATTACTACTTTTGTTTTATCTTTTAATACAGCGTTTTCACAAGAAGGACTGATGTCCGCTTTTGACCAAAGGACTAAACCGCTCCGCGG
>DDJQ01000058.1:138903-174305 GCA_002339125.1 Alteromonadaceae bacterium UBA2620 | reverse complement strand
GCCCATGCTGGGCGTACACAAGGCGCTCAAGCAAGGACGCAGCAAAGCTGCGCCGCTTAGCTTGGCGTTAGCTGCCCCACAAATTTACCTCTTGCAGTCTGAGTCAAAAAGGTATAATTTTTACTCATGCAGAATTTCGAATTTGACCAAACTAAAAGTGATTTTAATTTAAGTAAACATGGAATCGACTTTGTAGAAGCCCAAAAGCTTTGGAATGACCCAATGCTTTTGGAGATCCCGGCAAAAACAGAAGATGAACCTAGATATATCGTTATTGGTCTTATCGGTGCCAAACACTGGACAGCAGTGATTACTCACAGGAATAAAAATATTCGAATTATTTCTGTAAGACGTGCCAGAAAATCAGAGGTGGCAATTTATGAAAGCTAAAAACTTTGAAGATAAATTCGAGAATGGGGATGAAATTCTTCAACACTTAGATTTGTCTAAAGCCAAACGTCCCATGCAAAAACAAAAAAGGATTAACGTAGACATTCCAGAATGGATGATTGATTCCCTAGACAGAGAAGCTGGTCGTGTTGGCGTCACTCGCCAATCTATAATCAAGGTTTGGTTGGCTGAAAGACTTGAGCAATCGCAGTCTTTAGAACGCACAGGCAGCTAACAAACGCATTAACACTCGCTGCGCTCGCTGGGGACAAAAACACGTAGGCTCCCTCACTTCGCTCGTTATTATAGCCTACGTATTTTTGCCCGTTATGCGGGCGTTGGTATGACTCCCTTTGTCAACCCTGAGCGAGGGTATCCCTGACACTCTTTCAGTCCATAATCAGTTGTATTTCTCATTCAAAATAAATGAGCTAACGCACTGGATGAGGCAGTAATTTCGTCGGTTGTTATGCTGGTATTCGTAGGTTACTTATTCTTGGAATAAGCAGAGCTGACCTTACTCAATCCGCCGTGGCCCGGTGACCGCTCAGCCATTCTCATCAGTCTATGCTCGTGGGTCAACAACCGTTAGGTAGTTGCCATCATAACGCCCTCGAAGGTTGTGCCACATTCCGCGGCCTGATCCGAATGCGTTAGCTCAAACTCGTTTATCATGCGGGTACTCGGCTTAACCGTAGTTTTGGGTTAACGGGCGTGAGTACCACTTCTTTCGCGATAGCCCAGATATAAGCTGCCATTTCTCTGGCAATCGCGGTGATGATTAAATTGTAGTGCTTACCTTTCTTACTCATGCGCTGGTAGCGTTTGCACAGGCGAAGCTGTGCTTTCCAGGCGATATCGACGATGTCTTTGGGTAACCCTTCCTGGCGTAATTGCAGTTCAGTAGAAACGTTAGCCGGATAGCGATAACTGTGCGCACCTTCAATCAGTAAACGCCTGGCTCTGCCGTTGCCTGCTTTGGTAATAGCCCCTACGTGCCGTTTTCCACCGGAAGATTGTTCACTGGGCACTAAGCCTAAATAGCCCATGAGTTTTCGTGGATGGTCGAAGCGGTGTAAGTCACCTAATTCAGCGACAACACCCACATCCACCAATAACCTGACACCCCGTCTAACAAGCCACTAAAGGCTCTCGCTTCGCTCACGTTTTCCGCTGTTTAAAGCGTTAGCTATCACCGCGCAGTAATGCACAATATCCTGTACATGTGCTCATTTTCGATCTAGACTTGTCCTATATAATGTACAAGTGGGGTGCAAAATGAGAATTGTCTCTTTTACCGAAGCACGAAATGGTCTAAAAGCCGTGTTGGACAATGTAATCAACGATGCAGATACTACCGTAATTACTCGTCGTGACTCTGAAGATGCTGTTGTAATGTCATTAGATTACTACAACAGCCTTATGGAAACCGTTCATCTACTTCGTTCTCCAGCGAACGTGGAACACTTAAATCGTTCAATAGCACAGTATAAAGCAGCAAAAACGACCCAGCGAGAACTTATTGATGAGTAACAGGCTGTTATCATGGACTGATGAAGCTTGGAATAGTTACGTATATTGGCAGACTCAAGACAAGAAAACCTTGAAACGTATCAATAAGTTGATTTCCGATGTTAAGCGCGCTCCATTTGATGGAATTGGAAAGCCGGAACCTCTTAAAGAAAATCTTTCAGGTTTCTGGTCCCGCAGAATAGATGATACTAACCGTTTGGTATATGCGGTAGACGATATAGCAATTACGGTTATCTCGTGTCGTTACCATTACTAGTAGGTGGCAGCTAACAATAAAATTAAGGCACTTACCTCGCTCTCAGGGACACAAACACGCGGGGCGCTTCGCAATATAGCCCACGCGTTGGTGGCGCCAATTTAGGGCGTTAGATTGATGAAAGCTTACAAGGCGTTAAAATCGGAGTGATGGAAACGCGCTTAGGATAAGCGCGCTTTAAAATCATCGTAATGGAATTGACGGACTAATTCAAAATCCCCATTGGAGCGTAAAATGCCAATAGCCGGGTGCTCCACACCGTTAAAGAACGTGGTTTTCACCATGGTGTAATGCATCATGTCTTCAAACTGCAGTCGCGTTCCGATAGCCAGTGGCTCGGCAAAACTGTAGGTGTCTATCACATCACCTGCCAGGCAGGAGTTGCCGCCAAGCTTGATGTCATGACCCAGTTCTCCGGGTTGACCGCCGTGCAATATCGTCGGGCGATAAGGCATTTCCAGAACGTCCGGCATATGCGCGGTGGCAGATATATCCAGCAGCGCAATGGGCCCATCGTTGTTGACGATATCCACTACTTCGGCAATCAGTGGCCCGGTTTGCCAGGCCACTGCAGAGCCCGGTTCGAGGATCACATCCAGATGCGGGTATTTGGCTTTAAACGTTTTCAGGGTACTTATCAGATGATCAACATCATAGCCGGCGCGGGTCATCAGATGCCCGCCGCCTAAATTTAACCATTTTAGCTGATCCAGCCATTTACCAAAGCGCTGCTCGATGGCTTCGAGGGTGCGAGCCGTTGCGTAAGAGTCGCACTCACAGAGGTTGTGGCAATGAAACCCTTCGATCCCGCTTAAATCGATACCGTCCAGTTCGCTGGCGCGGATCCCAAGGCGCGAACCCGGTGCAGCCGGATCGTATAACGGCGTGTCTGCTTCCTGATGCTCGGGATTAATGCGCAAGCCCAGCGAAACACCAGGCAAAGCATCCTTATACGCCTGCCATTGGGTAAGACTGTTAAACGACAGATGATTGACCAGCCCGGCCAGTTCCGCAATGTCTTTGGCTTTGTAAGCCGGTGCGTAGGCATGCACCTCCTTGCCCATTTCATTGGCGAGTCTGGCTTCCCACACCGAACTGGCGGTAGCGCCATGGAGGTACTGTTTTACGATGTCAAACACAGACCACATGGAAAATCCTTTAAGGGCCAGAATAATTCTGGCGCCGGATTCATCCTGTACGCGTTTCATCAGTTCCAGGTTGTTAACCAGCTTCGCTTCCTCCAGCACGTAGCACGGGGAGGGAATATCAGTGCGTTGGGTTAAATCGGTCACGCCGTCGTCTCCGTCAATACCGTTATTTGCTGAATGGGCTGCTATCGCATTCGAGCACATGCCACGGCAAGCCGTGTTTGTTGAGCTCTTCCATAAACGGATCCGGATCAAATTGTTCCATATTCCAAACACCTGGCTTATGCCATTTACCCTGTAGCATCATCATCGCGCCAATCATGGCCGGTACACCGGTAGTGTAAGAGACAGCCTGAGCACCCACCTCTTCGTTACATACCGCGTGGTCGCAGTTGTTATAGATGAAGATGGTTTTTTCTTTGCCGTCTTTGATACCCGTAATATAAGTACCGATACAGGTCATACCGGTGTAGCCTTCGGCCAGTGAGCCCGGGTTAGGCAATACCGCTTTTAAGAACTCAAGCGGAACAATTTGCTGACCCTGGAATTCCACCGGCTCGATGCTGGTCATACCAATGCCTTCCAATACCCGCAGATGGTTAAGATAAGCATCGCCGAAGGTCATCCAGAAACGAGCGCGTTTCAATGACGGGAAGTGTTTAACAATAGACTCCAGCTCTTCATGGAACATCAGGTAAGACGCACGAACACCAATGTTCTGATAATCCAGATCTTCACGTACGCTCAGCGGATCGGTTTCTTTCCACTCGCCGTCTTCCCAGAAACGGCCGCGCTGCGTGATTTCGCGGATGTTGATTTCAGGGTTAAAGTTAGTGGCAAAGGCCTGGCCGTGATCGCCGCCGTTACAGTCGACAATGTCCAGATAGTGGATTTCGTCGAAATAGTGCTTCGCGGCATAGGCAGTGTAAACGTTGGTTACGCCCGGATCGAAACCACTGCCGAGCAGTGCCATAATACCGGCATCTTTAAATTTATCCTGATAAGCCCACTGCCAGCTGTATTCAAATTTGGCAACATCTTTAGGCTCATAGTTAGCGGTATCGAGGTAATCAGTTTTGGTGGCCAGACAGGCATCCATGATGGGTAGATCCTGATACGGCAGCGCCAGGTTAACCACCAGATCCGGGTTAACTTCATTAATTAACGCTTCAACGGCTTTTGCATCGTCAGCATCAACGGCGAAAACGCCTTTCACGCGGTCGATACCTACTTCCTGCTGAAGTGCTTCACACTTGGAAACAGTGCGGCTGGCCAGGTAAATTTCGTCGAAGTACTCAGGCAGGCGAGCACATTTTTTTACGGTAACTGCCGCTACGCCACCAGCGCCGATAATCAGAACACGAGACATAGTCTTTATCCCTTTTGTAATGGATTTAAAATTTGCGTTGAATGCTATCAGACGGCACAAAATAGGCAAGCAAAGTTGACTGTCTGCCGCGCTGTAAAATTATAGATGATGATTACTTTTCGACCAGTGGCGGTGCAAGGATGACGCGCTGGTTTTGTCGATAATAAGGATAGACCACCGAACGTTCAGGACGGTTGGGTTCGCACAGTGTAATCACAATGGCGTCCTGGGCTTCCTGCTCATTAATTTCAATTTGTGCCGCGTACACTAACGTCGCGTAGGCATCGTTGTCGGTAATGTTGTCGATAATGCGCCATTGCAGATGCTCAAGAATTTGCATCTCACCGGGATTCTCTACGCCAAAGTCTTCACTGAATAAACAGCCTATGCGACCGTTTTCATAAATCGCTGCAAAGGGATAAAAGGAGTTTTCCATTCGCAGTAGCGATTTACACAGGGTTAACGAGCGGTCGATTAACAACTGGCTGGGACGTGAAAAAACGGTGTGGTTGTCACTCATGTAGTCTCCCTGTTAGTTTTTGATGCTCTTAGTTGGTAACGTTACGAATGGCTGTCAGGATCAGTTCGGGCCCCCTGTAGCCCGCCGGTGTGCACAATGATAACCTGCTCGCCGGCCGCAAAGGCGCCTTGGGCCAGCAATGCTTTTACGGCATAAAATACTTTGCCTGAATAAACAGGTTCTACCGGGATCGCATACGCCTGCTGCATTTCTTCACATAAAGTCAGTAATGCCGGCGAGGTGCGGGCATAACCACCGTGGTGGTACTGATGCAGAATCTGCCAGTCGCGGTTTGATTTAGCGGGTAAAAATCGAGCTACCAGATCCTCAAGATACCCAACCCCATTAAGAACTGCAATACCCAATACCTGCTGCCTGGCGCTGACGCCGCTAAGCATTCCTGCTTCATTAATTATTCCTGCCCCATTTATTAACCCGGCCATAGTCGCGCCACTTGCAACAGGCGTAATAATCTTATCAAAGGGAATCTGACATTCCGTAAGCATGGATTGAACTCCCGCCAGCGCAGCCTGCTGACTACCACCTTCGGGAATGATAAGAGCGCGGGGATATTGTTTGCTCAGGCTTGCTAAGAATTCAGGCTCATCACGTTGCTTGTATTCCAGTTTTGTCAGGTAGCGGATATTGGCCTGCCAGCGACTCAGATCGGTCAGCATCGGCGTTGGCGATGCGCCATAGTTACCTCTGATCAGCGCCGTAAACTCAATACCCAGTTGATAACAGCACCAGCCAAGGGCGTGCAGGTGATTAGAGAATCCCCCACCAAAACTCACAATATGTTGTGTTGTAGCAGCGTTGTCTGCCAGCAACTGACTCAGCTTGCGCCATTTATTACCCGAAATAATCGGGTGGATAAGGTCATCGCGTTTCACCCACAGCGTTACTCGCTCTGCGCCCGGCCAGTCTGGGGTAAAACGCTGTAAAGAAGAAGGCAGACTGAGTCCTAACTGCTTTTGCAGATGCTCGGGAGTCATGTTGGCTATTGCTATCAGTAACGAAAAGGGCAGGGTAATTCCAGCCATTACAAAAATCAATCGCCGCTAGGTTGCCAATGTGATCACGAATGTGGTTGGCGCGGTATAAGCAGTATCAGATTTTTCGGAGTATTTATGAAAAGTTATCTACAGAGGCTAGGCGCCCTGACATGTTTCATTTTGAGTTATACCGCACAGGCCAGCAGCGTACCGGAATTGGTTACCTCAGCGATACCCGGCGCAGCCAAAGTGGGTGAGGCCCGCTACTCGTATTTGTTCTGGGACGTTTATGACGCACGCTTGTTTGCCCCGCAGGGAAAATGGCAGCCACAGGAATCTTTTGCTTTGGCGCTTACCTACCTGCGCGATTTTGAGGGTGAAGACATCGCCGAGCGTTCGATTAAAGAAATGCGCGAACAAGGGCTGTCGGACAAATCCCGCATTGATCGTTGGCAGAGTACGATGCAGCAGATTTTCCCGGATGTAAAAGAGCAGGACACTATAACCGGCATTAAAACCAGTGCCGGCGTCACCCGCTTTTTTCACAACGATGAGCTGGTGGGCGAAGTAGAGGACCCGGCTTTTGGCGAATGGTTTTTTAATATCTGGCTTGGCCCACAAACCACCGAGCCTGAATTCAGAGCAAAATTACTGGAGTTGGAGGAATGAATATGTTTCGTATTTGGGTTTTAGGGCTGTTAGTTTTTATACTGGCTGGGTGCAGTGCCTCCATTGATGGCAGCAAGTATCAGCAAACCACACCGCCGTTGTCACTGGAAGCGTTTTTTGTGGGCGATGTGAAGGCCTGGGGCATTGTTCAGAACCGCTCCGGTGATGTTGTGCAGCGCTTCACGGTAGACATTAAAGGCAGTATGGATGGCGACACCCTGGTGCTTGACGAATCGTTCAACTACGAGGTGGGTGAGGGGCCAATGCAACGTACCTGGCGGATAACGCCAACCGGTAACGGTGTTTATGAAGGCCGGGCCGGGGATATTCTGGGTGTGGCAACGGGCACGTCGTACGGTAATGCTTTTAACTTTCAATACGAAATGGACCTACCGGTAGACGATACTACTTATCAGGTGGCGTTTGACGATTGGTTCTGGGCCATGGGCGACGGCACTCTGATGAACCGCTCTTATGTGAAAAAGTTTGGTCTGGTTATGGCCGAAGTCACGATATTTATGCAACAACAATAACGTTAGTCTGACACCAGAAAAGGAGGAATGCCGGTGACAATCTTTTTACTCTGCCTGATGCTGGTTTGCGTCATGCCATTTTTAGCTAAGGTGCCACTGGCGGTGGCCATGCAGCGCTCAGGTGGCTACGACAACCGCCATCCACGTGCTCAGCAGCAATCTCTTGAAGGCTTTGGTGCGCGGGCTAATGCTGCACATTATAATTGTTTTGAGGCGATTACTTATTTTGCTCCCGCGGCTTTGGCAGTACTGGCATTAACCACGGTTGGGGCAACCCACGTATACCTGGCTGTGGCCTTTGTTGTTTGTCGTATTGTGTATCTTTTTTGCTATTGGTACGACATCGACAAACTGCGCAGCATCATGTTTGTGGCAGGACTGGGGATTAGCGTTGCCTTGTTCGCAACGCTACTATAACTACCAATGACCAGCGCCATTTTTTAGATGACGCTATCCTATCGAGGCAGGGGATCCGACTATTGCCCGCTATGCTCTGGTCGCCTGAAGCGGCGCGAGCCTGGGTAGGGGGTGAAATTATGGATGGTGCCCTGAGAGACTTCCTTTTGCGCATCGCGCCAGTATTCTGGTGTCATCAGATCGCCGTGCAGGGATTTCAGCATTTCTTTAAACGGCCGCTTACCCACAATGAAGTGTTCAAACTGTTCAGGAAATACATCGTTCGGGGCTACCGACAAGGTATCTAAGGCATAAGGATCGTCTGATTTCGGGATTGAGCGGAAATTACGCTCATCCATCCAGCAAATTTCATCATAGTCATAAAAAATCACCCGGCCATGTTTAGTGATACCAAAGTTCTTATGCAGCATATCGCCGGGAAAAATATTGGCCATGGCAATTTGTTTTATGCAGGTACCCAGGTCATCAATGGCGTTGTGCAGTTTATCCGGGTCAGTTTCCTGCTGCAAATACAGGTTTAACGGCGTGAGTTTTTTCTCAATGTACAGGTGTTTAATGATCAGCTCATCGTCGGTTAACTCCACGCTGGATGCGCAGGTATCCTGAAGTTCCTCAAGCAGAGCCGGGCATACCCGGCTGAGTGGAAAGCGAAAGTTTACATACTCGTGAGTATCGGCCATACGGCCCACCCTATCTGACATCTTCACCAGCTTGTAACGGTCGATAACGTGTTCGCGGGTAATTCTCTTACTTTCGGCAAACTCATCCTTAATAATCTTAAACACCACGCCATAGGAAGGCAGGTGAAATACCATCATAACCAGGCCACGGATCCCCGGCGCAATTTCAAACTGATCCTCTGAATTATCCATATGCTCGAGGAAGTTACGATAAAACGCCGTTTTACCGTGCTTGTAATGACCCAGTGCGATAAACAGCTCAAACTGTTTTTTATTTGGCAGCAGCTCGTGCAGAAACGCCACCAACTCGCCGGGAAACTGGGTGTCAGCCATAAAGTAACTGCGGGCGAAGCCGAAGATCACGCTGAGATCCTGGCGTTCGGTGAGCAGGGCATCCACATAGATCTGGCGATTTTCATTGGTATGCAGGGCAATAACGAAGGGAACGGTACGTTCAGGCATGCAAATCCGGCCTACCAGATAAGCGGCTTTACCCCGGTAAAACACCGGTTTGAGCATTTCTACCGCGGTAACACTGGCCAGCTCTTCTTTGCTCAGACGCTGGCGCAGTGCATCATCCAGCTGTTGCATATCCCTGGCACGATCCTCAAAACCAATGTTAAAGCGGTAGCAGGCAAAAATAGACTCGTACATTTCCATTACCGTGGTGGTGGTATCGAAACTGTGGAGCACTTTATGTCTGTCCTGGCCAGCCAAAAAGCAGCGACTGGAAGTGACAAACATAATAGTGTTGTCGATAGATTTATGCCGGAACACCTTACCTATGACCGAGTTGTAAAAGGTTTCTGCCAGTTCGTATTGGGGATGGTTTTCAATCAGAACAGCAAAGGCCTTTTTTAGCTGCTCCCAGAACTGACGGTCTTTGCGGTGATCCATAATAAAATCGTACAACTCAGCGACAGCCGTAGCCAGACTTTGTTCATACAATGAGATGCGCTCTTTGGAAGCTGCCAGCGCCTGCTGCCACTGGCCTTTTTCGAAACGCTCCTGGGCGCCCCGGGTTACACGGCTGAACCAGCGATAGTTCTTGTCGAAGCTGGTCATTATCTGATAGGCCATTTTCTTGGCTTGCGCTTTATCTGCCACTGTCGGTATCCGGCTGAAATTAATGATCAGAACATAGCACAAGCAGGCCCTCGTTCGGTACGCCCTGCTGCGTTATGTTGATATAAATCAGCATGAATAGTAGTGCGCTGCAGTAAACTGAGTCTGAAACTAAAGTATAAGGAGGCGTTATGGCTGCTCAGGTTACTCATGGTATTGCTATTGGTATAGAACGGTTTGACAACACTCTGTATGTGTCGATGAAGGCTGTTGGTAAACTAACTCACGAGGATTACAAGGCGTTCACTCCTTTGTTGGAAGGGGCGCTTGAGACAATTGAATCACCGCAGGTTCGATTGCTCTTTGATGCTTCCGAATTTAAGGGCTGGGAACTACGCGCCGCCTGGGATGACTTTAAAATAGGCCTGCGTCATGGCAGTGAGTTCAACAAAATCGCCATTGTTGGCAATGCTGAGTGGCAGGCACTGATGGCCAGTATCGGTAGTTGGTTCATCAGCGGCGAGATTAATTATTTTAACGAAAGTCGTGAAGCCATTAACTGGTTGTGCGAATAATCGGTGGGCAGCGGTTTTGGGGGGCAGCGTTAAGAAAGGTTAATTCGCTGTATTCCTCAGAAAATTTTCGGCAGAATAGCGCCTGTTTAATAATCCCAGGCAAGATCTCTGCCGCATTACGAGTTTTAAAGAGGACCCCATGGCGTCGCCCAAATTTCATAATACTTTCAGACAGTATCATCGTTGGATTGGTTTTTTTCTTGCCGGCATCATGGCCGTTTACGCGCTTAGCGGCGTGTTACTGATTTTTCGCACCACCGATTTTCTGAAGTTTGAACAAACCTCTCATCGTCAGTTAGAAGCGGGCTTAAACGGTAAAGAGCTTGGCGAGCAGCTGCGTATGCGCGGGTTTAAGGTAGAACAGGAAACAGACGGTAAAATTGTCTTTCCGCAGGGCGAATACAACAAACAAACCGGTGAAGCCCGCGTAACGAGCAAGGATTATCCGTTCCCGCTCAATAAAATGGTTAAGCTGCACAAGGCAACAACTAACAGCCCGTTATTTTTTATGAACATTGCCTTTGGTATTGCGCTGCTGTTTTTCGTGGTGTCGGCTTTTCTGATGTTTATCCCGCGGGCCTTACCGTTTAAAAACGGGCTTAAAATCGCCGGCGTAGGTTTTCTCTTTGCCGTGCTGATGGTGTTGTTTAGCAGCTAAACCTGTCAGATCACCAGAACCACAAAAGCCGCTGAATACAGCGGCTTTTTGCGTTTTACCATAGAACATAAAGGTAGAGATTGGTCTGCGAGCTTAGTCGGCAAGGCAGGCGCGGTTCACAGGCTGTTTCGAGTCGGTCAGAAACTGGCGCAGCCCATGCTACGCGCAGGGGATTGTGAGAAACATACTCTGGCTTGAATTGGCTATCATAACAACCTGGCTGTGCCGCTTACCTCAACGGACTAGGCCAAACTGGCTTTTCTAAGTTATTTCTACTTTTCCCGCATATTTAGATAAGTCAGCGGCTACAGCCCCTCGGATTATCTGGCTATGGTGCGGGTGAATCATGCCAAGCCTCAGCTCAAAAGCATGCAGGTGCCGATTACCGATATCGCCGAACGGGCCGGTTTCGCCGAGCACAGGGCAATGCTTGCGGCATTTAAAAAATACTGTGGCGTTACACCAACAGAGTATCGTAAGCAGTATTACGCCGATTTTGAATGGCGCGCCGATGATGAGCGCGTGACGGCAACGCCGAATAAACCGCTCCCCTTATCCAGTGCCCAGCAGATGATGCAGGACAGCACGGTAAACCAGTAGCATAAAGGCGGGTTGTGGGTGTAGAAGTGAGGCGTACTCTCGTGATATTATGCGCGCCCAAAATAAAGATTCCCGCCGCAAAAAGGTCAGGGAACGGTCTAAAATTGTGCAAATGGCTGTTGACATATAGACGTCTATACGGCAAATTGACCACATGAAGACGATTATGAGCACCACCGGCATGATTATTACCACCTCTTTGAGGGCGGTCGCTGGCTAGTGCGCGTAAGCAAACAGACAACGAAAGCCCGCCCTCACAAGAGCGGGTTTTTTTTTGCGGTAATAAAAATGGGCAAGGCCCAAAACACGATGCAGTCAAGGAGCATTCAATGAAAGTCTTAAAGTTTGGTGGTTCATCTCTGGCCGATGCGCAGCGTTATTTGCGGGTGACCGAGATTAGCATGACGATCCACCAGGCCAATGGAGCTGCGGTAGTATTGTCGGCCCCGAAAGGCGTCACTAACGCTCTTGGTGCGCTTTGCGAGCAAGCTGCGGCGGGCGAAGACTACGAGGTTCTGTTTGGCGAATTAAATGACAAAGTGCTGGGCATCGCCGCTGAACTCAGCGAACAGGTTGCCGGCTTCGATGTTGCCACCATCAACGATTTTATCACTACTCACCTGGCCGGTCTGAAAAAGCAGCTACAAGGTATCGCGCTGTTAGGGCGTTCTCCGGATGCCGTAACCGCCAGCATCATGAGTCTGGGCGAATACATCAGCGTTAATTTGTTCAGTGGCATTTTAACGGCCAAAGGGATCAGCAACCAGGTCCTCGATCCGGTGGAATACGTATTAGCCGAGGGCGATTACCTCGATAGCATTGCGGATGTGTCGCTGAGTAAAGCCAATTTCAGTGAAGTGGTTACCGATGGTAGCCAGTTGATCATCATGCCAGGGTTTGTGGCCGCCAATGAAGAAGGCGAGAAAGTCACTCTGGGTCGTAATGGTTCTGACTATTCTGCCGCCGTGCTGGCCGCTTGTATTGACGCTGAATGTTGTGAAATCTGGACTGATGTGGATGGGGTTTATAATGCCGATCCGAATCAGGTTGAGGGCGCGGTATTACTTGATAAGCTGACTTATCAGGAAGCCATGGAGCTGTCTTACTTCGGTGCCAAGGTGCTGCATCCTAAAACTATCGGCCCAATCGCCCAGCATCACATTCCCTGCTTAATCAAAAATACCTTAAACCCCAGCGCGCCGGGTACGCTTATCAGCAATGAAGCGAGCACTACCTGGACCAGCGTAAAAGGGATTTCTCAGCTTGATAATATCTCCATGTTTAATGTGGCCGGCCCGGGTATGAAAGGCATGGTTGGCATGGCAAGCCGGGTGTTTGAGGTAATGTCTAACGCGCATATCTCTATTAGCCTTATCACCCAGTCGAGCTCTGAGTATTCCATCAGCTTCTGTATTTCCAGTAAAGATGCACTGCGTGCGCAGAATCTGCTTGAAGATGCCTTTGCCCTGGAACTGCAAAACCAGTTACTTGACCCCATTGAGGTGCGTCATGAATTAGCCATCGTGACCCTGGTCGGTGATGGCATGCGTCACACCAAAGGTCTGGCAGCACGCTTCTTTAATGCACTATCCCAGGCGCGGGTAAACAACATTGCCATTGCCCAGGGCTCTTCTGAACGTTCTATTTCAACGGTTATCGAAGCCAAACGAGCCAAGAAAGCGGTTAAGGTAATTCACCAGAACTTCTTCTCAGACCTGCATACTATTGATGTATTCCTGGTGGGCTGTGGTGTAGTAGGCGCAGAGTTGCTGGGGCAGATTGCCAAACAACAACCTACCTTACTGGCACGCAACATTCAGCTTCGTGTATACGGCATCGCTAACAGCCGTAAACTGCTGCTGAGCAGCCAGGGTGTGGATGTTAACGGTGACTGGAAAGCTCAGTTAAATGAAGCTACTGATGCGTTCTCGGTTGAGCGTTTACATGACTTTGTAAACAGCAATGCGCTGGTGAATCCGGTGATTGTGGACTGTACCAGTAATGCAGCCATTGCCAGTCAGTATGTCGACATGATGGAAAATGGCTTCCACGTGGTTACGCCAAATAAAAAGGCCAATACCGACAGCCTTGCCTATTACAAAAAGCTGCGCAAAACAGCTTTAAACACCAACCGCCAGTATCTGTATGAAACCACGGTTGGTGCTGGTTTGCCGGTAATTGATAACCTGCAGAAGCTGTTTATTGCCGGTGACGTACTGCACCGCTTTGAAGGTATTCTGTCGGGCAGTTTGTCCTACGTCTTTGGTAAGCTGGAAGAAGGCTTAACCTTATCTCAGGCAACCGCTATTGCTAAGGAAAACGGCTTTACTGAGCCCGATCCACGCGACGACTTAAGCGGTATGGATGTGGCCCGTAAACTGTTAATTATGGCCCGCGAAGCCGATTTAGAACTTGAACTGAGCGACATTGAGATTGAATCAGTGCTGCCGGAGGGGTTTGCCGAAGACTGCGACGTGCCGAGCTTTATGGAACAGTTACCCGGGCTTGATGCTGACTTTGCCAAGCGGGTTGAAAGTGCTGCGGCGGAAGGTAAAGTATTACGTTACATTGGCTCAATTGAAGGTGATAAATGTAAAGTCACCATTCAGGCGGTACCAGGCTCACACCCACTGGCGGCAGTGAAAGATGGTGAAAACGCGTTGGCAATCCACAGTGATTATTACACGCCTATTCCTTATGTTATCCGCGGCTACGGCGCAGGTGCTACGGTAACTGCTGCTGGCGTGTTTGCTGATATTCTTCGTACCATGCCATGGAAACAAAACGCGTATTAACCGGTTTTAGAGATTAGTAAAAATGAAAACAACCAGAGCTTACGCACCCGCATCAATAGGCAATATCAGCCTTGGCTTTGATGTACTGGGCGCAGCCTTACAACCATTGGATGGTAGCTTACTGGGTGACGAAGTCATTATCAGTGATGCAGACGAGTACGGACTCACCGTTGCCGGTGTCTTTGCGCATAAACTGCCGGCCAATGCCGATGAGAATATCGTTACCGACTGCTATCACTTTTTTGTGAAAGCCATGCAGGCCAGAAACCTGGCCACGACACCGGTACACATTACTTTGCTTAAATCGCTGCCTATCGGCAGCGGACTGGGCTCCAGTGCCAGCTCGATTGTGGCAGCGTTTCATGGTCTGAATGAACACTTTGAGCGTCCTTTCGACCAGAATACCCTGTTAAAGATGATGGGTGAGCTGGAAGGGCAAATCAGTGGCAGTATCCACTACGATAATGTTGCACCTTGCTATCTGGGTGGTATGACGTTGATGACCGGGCAGGAAGATAACGTCACCGTATCGCTGCCGGTAGTCAAAAGCTGGTACTGGGTTGTGTGCTACTCGGGTATCAGCGTATCCACTTCCGCAGCCCGTAATATCCTGCCCAATGCGGTGCCGCTTAAAGATACACTCACCTTTGGCCGTCAGCTCGGTATCTTTGTACACGCGCTTTACAACGACGACTATGCCATGGCTGCCAGCGTGATGCAGGATGTAATTGCTGAGCCCTACCGTAAGTCACTGCTGCCGGTGTTTGATGAAGCACGGGATTACAGCATGGCTAACGGCGCGCTGGCGTTTGGAATTTCAGGTTCTGGTCCAACCGTGTTTGCCGTGTGTGATGATTATCGCCAGGCCAACGATATAGCCAACTGGTTAACCGAGAACTACATTCAAAATGAAGATGGCTTTAGCCATGTATGCCGTATCCCCGCGAAAGGCGCCGGATCACAGCAGGAACAAGAGTAAGGTATAACGAAGTGCAATTGGTAAATTTAAAAGACGCAAGTGAACAGGTGTCATTTGCGCAGGCGGTAAAGCAGGGCCTGGGACGTAATCAGGGGTTATTTTTCCCTACTGAAATTCCCAGCTTTGACAACATTGATGAATTGCTGGCAATGCCTTTTGTTGAGCGTTCCACTAAAATCCTGTCGGCCTTTATTGGCGATGAGTTAGGTGAAGACACTGTTGCCGATATCGTAAAAGACGCGTTTACTTTTCCGGCCAAAGTGGAGCAGGTGAATGATAAAACCTACTGCCTGGAGTTGTTCCACGGCCCAACACTGGCCTTTAAAGACTTTGGCGGTCGGTTTATGGCCCAGTGCCTCGCTCGCATCAGTGACGGCGCACCTATCACAATTCTGACTGCAACCTCCGGTGATACCGGTGCTGCGGTTGCCCATGCCTTCCACGGGCTGGATAACATCAACGTGGTTATCCTGTTTCCCAAAGGCAAGATCAGCCCACTGCAGCAAAAGCTGTTTACCACCCTGGGCGATAATATTCATACCGTTGCCATTGAGAGTGACTTTGATGCCTGTCAGGCGATGGTTAAACACGCCTTTGATGACGTTGATGTGCGCGAAGGCCTGCATCTTAACTCTGCCAACTCTATCAATATCAGCCGCCTGCTAGCTCAGGTTTGTTATTACTTTGAAGCGGTAGCACAACTGCCTGAAGACATGCGCAGCAAAGCGGTCTTTTCGGTACCCAGTGGTAACTTTGGTAACCTGACCGCTGGCATGATTGCCAAGGTAATGGGTTTACCCATTAAACGCTTTATTGCGGCAACTAACCTGAATGACACCGTACCACGTTACCTGAAAACCGGTGAATGGGCGCCTAATGCTACGGTGGCTACCATGTCTAATGCCATGGATGTCAGCCAGCCTAACAACTGGCCACGCATTGAAGCGCTGGTAGAGCGCGGTTACATAGACAAAGCCATCCTGCGCGGTGAGTCGGTAGACGAAGAGTATACGCAGCTTGCTATGCGTCAGTTGCTGAAAGAAGGCTATACCTCTGAGCCGCATGCCGCCATTGCTTACCGTGCGGTGAGCCACGACCTGAACGACGACGAAGTTGGCGTATTTTTAGGTACTGCACATCCGGCCAAATTCCGTGAAACCGTTGAAAACGTATTAGGTACGCCGCTGAGTCTGCCCAAGCCGCTGGCCGATTGTGCTAATCAGGATAGCCTGGAAGCGGAGCTGCCAGCCGATTACGAAGCTTTAAAAGCGCATATGATTGCGTTACTCAAAGGCGAGTAATGACCACTTGGCAGGATGCCCTGGGGCCACAAAAAGAGGCTGAGTACTTTACCCGGCTGATGGCCCGTGTTGAGTCTGAGCGCGAGGCGGGTAAAGTGATTTATCCGCCTCAACAAGACGTATTTAATGCGCTTAAGTACACACCGCTGGAAAGCGTGAAAGTGGTGATCCTTGGTCAGGATCCCTATCATGGCCCGGATCAGGCCCACGGCTTGTGTTTTTCGGTATTACCGGGAGTTAAAACGCCGCCGTCGCTGATTAATATCTACAAAGAACTGGCCGCCGACATCGATGGGTTTGTGATACCAAAACATGGCACACTCACCAATTGGGCGGAGCAGGGAGTCCTGCTGTTAAATACCGTGTTAACGGTAGAGCAGGGTAAAGCCCACAGTCATGCGAAATGGGGCTGGGAAACCTTTACCGACGCAGTGATTGATGCCGTTAACCGCCATCAACAAGGTGTGGTCTTTTTACTGTGGGGCAGCCACGCGCAGAAGAAAGGCATGCATATCGATACCAGTAAACATCATGTACTGAGTGCACCACACCCTTCACCGTTGTCTGCACATCGGGGATTTTTGGGCTGTAAACACTTCAGCCAGACTAACCAGCTTCTGAGTAGCCAGAACAAGTCACCCATTAACTGGCAGTTATAAAATACTAACCTCTATGCAGATTAGTACTTGCCACCAGTTAATAAGTCACTTAGTAGCCCGTTTTAAAAAACAGACACCCTAAACGCAAACGACCACATCATTGATGTGGTCGTTGTGTATTCTTAGCGTGCGCTTTCTTCTAAAGCCATGTCAAAACTCATGTCGATATCAGCGAGTTCCTTTTCAAGTTGATACCGGTCTTTAATTGCTTCGATTTCTCTCCACTTTCGTTTTTTACTCTTGGTTTTGGTAGAAGTTTCGTCTAGGTTAAGCATTGCAAATAGATCTGAAGTATCCACGGAGATCTCCTTGTTATTACCGCTAACTACACTGTCAGTGTGTCTTTATTGACCCCTGACAATTTTTGTACCACAGCTATCGTTAGATTAAAATAGTTTTGTTTACTTTTAATTAACAAATTATGACGCTGCGATGACAATCCGTGGTGTTCTTATGTACAGAGGGACCCCGTGAACGGTTCCCTCTGTTTTGCACATTATTGGCTCAGATTATAACCAGTAATGTTTATTTTGGTGCATTGGCTTGCTTAAAGCGGTTAATCAGATCCTGGGTTGAGCTGTCAAAAGTCTCTGCTTCTGTATTCCCCTGAATTCCCGCTAACACTTGATTTCCAAGGACTTTACCTAATTCTACGCCCCATTGGTCAAAGGAATTAAGCTGCCAGATAACACCTTGTACGAACACCTTATGTTCATACATTGCAACCAGCGCGCCAAGTGTAAACGGATCCAGCTTTTCAAATAAAATGGTGTTGCTGGGTTTGTTGCCCGGCATGGTTTTATGATGAGCCAGACGTTTACGCTCTGCTTCGTCCAGCCCTTTGTCGGCTAAGTCTGCATAGCAGTCGTCAAAGGATTTGCCCTGCATCAGAGCCTGGGCCTGACCAAAGCAGTTAGAGGCCAGCATCGCGTGATGGGTGTCGTCCTGATTAGGCACGTTTAATGGCAGCAGAAAGTCTGCCGGAATAACGCCGTGCCCCTGGTGAATAAGCTGGTGGAAACTGTGCTGACCGTTAGTTCCTTCACTACCCCAGATGATCGGTCCGGTTTCGTAACCGATAGCATCGCCATCCTGTGTCACCATCTTGCCGTTACTTTCCATGTCGAGTTGCTGTACATACGCAGGTAAACCTCGCAGATAATGGTAGTAAGGCAACATAACGTGAGACTGCGCCCCAAAGAAGTTGCGATACCAAATGCCCAGCACTGCCAGGATAACCGGCAGGTTCTGCTCATTAGGGGCCGATTTAAAGTGCTCGTCCATGGCAAAAGCACCTTCCAGCAGGCCTTTAAAATTGGCAAAGCCGAGGCATAAGGAAATTGGCAGACCGATGGCAGACCACAACGAATAACGACCGCCTACCCAGTCCCACATCGGGAAGATGTTTTCTTCAGCAATTCCGAACTCGGTAGCGGCTTTAACATTGGAAGATACGGCAACAAAGTGCTTGGCGATATCTTCCTGTTTACCGCCCTGTTTAAGGAACCAGTCTTTGGCGGTTAGCGTATTTTGCAGAGTTTCCTGCGTTGAGAAAGACTTGGAAGACATCACGATAAGTGTATCTTCATGGTCCATCTCAGCAAGTACGTCAGTAATGTGGCAGCCATCAACGTTGGCCACAAAATGCACTTTTACTGCATCCTGCTGATAGGGTTTGAGGGCTTCGGTCATGATCTTCGGCCCTAAGAAGGAGCCGCCGATACCAATCGCCACAATGTGTTTAATCGCTTTGCCGGTATAACCTTTGTGCTCACCGCTGTGAATACTGTGCGTGAATGCCTCAATTTTCTCCAACGTGGCGAGCACTTCCGGCATCACATCTTCGCCGTCGACCATCACCGGCTGACCCGAAAAGTTACGTAACGCGGTATGCAATACTGCACGGCCTTCGGTATTGTTAATGATATCGCCGTTGAACATTGCATCGCGATGCTGGGCGACACCACGCTCATCAGCCAGGTCAAACAGGGCTTTTAATACATCTTTGGTCACCCGGTTTTTGGAAAAGTCGATATAAATACCGCAGGCCTCTGCATTCATTTCGGCAGCGCGGTTTTCGTCACCGGCAAACCAGTTACGCATATGTTCTTTTTTAACCAGTTGGGCCAGTGATTCAAGCGTTTGCCACTGGGCTGATTCCGTGAGCGTTGTCATACTTATTTCCTACAAAAACTAATCAGTAAAGATGGTTGATAATTTCAATTTAATGTTAATATTGTATTACAAATTATCAAGTTTGTCTTTTAACATTGTTTCCAGTTTTTCCTGATCGGCAGCGAAGTTGCGAATACCTTCTGCCAGCTTCTCTGTTGCCATGGCATCTTCATTCATATCCCAACGGAACTCAGCTTCGGTAAGCGCTGCACCCGGCTGCTCAGTAGCGCCGTTATCGGTTAGTTTAGCGGCCACTTCACCCGGCGCATTGGCCAGTTCTTCAAGTAACTGCGGGCTTATGGTCAGACGGTCGCAACCGGCCAGCTCAAGGATTTCGCCAATGTTACGGAAGCTGGCGCCCATCACGATAGTTTTATATCCATTGGCTTTGTAGTAATTGTAGATGCTGGTAACAGAAACTACACCCGGGTCTTCGTTAGCTGCGTAGCTGTCTTTACCTGTTGCTTTTTTGTACCAGTCCAGAATACGCCCAACAAACGGGGAGATCAGGAACGCACCGGCTTCTGCGCACGCACGAGCCTGGGCAAAGCTGAATAGCAGCGTCAGGTTACAGTTGATGCCTTCTTTTTCCAGCACTTCTGCTGCTTTAATACCTTCCCAGGTAGAGGCAATCTTAATAAGGATCTTTGACTTGTCGATACCGGCATCCGCATACAGTTGAACCAGGCGCTTAGCCTTGGCGATGGTGGCTTCGGTATCAAACGATAAACGGGCATCCACTTCGGTAGAAATACGGCCAGGAATGCTGCCAGAAATTTCTTTACCGATAGCTACCGCAAGCTTGTCTGATGCGTCGGTAAGCTGTTGCTCGGCATCATCAGACTGACTGGCGGCCCAGCTGACTGCGTCATCAATAAGCGCAGCATATTGGGGCAGGCTGGCCGCTTTAAGCAGTAGTGACGGGTTGGTGGTCGCATCCACTGGCTGATACTTTTTAATGGCATCGATGTCGCCGGTATCGGCAACTACAGTGGTTAATTTACGGAGCGATTCAAGCTGGTTACTCATAGTCTGTTTTATCCTGAATAAGTGGAGGCCGTGCCATCAGTACAGATGGTACGGACCGGTTAAATTTGCTGTAGGGTGCCGTCTTGAATTTTTATGACGTGTTTTACTCAGTGTATAACAATCTTCGGTTGAGGTTAACCGCTGACGGTGCGCTATCGCTTTAAAATAAAGCGCTGTACAGTTTTCATAAGCACCGGTATGGGTAAAACCCGTTTTGCGGTTTGTTCTGACCCATTTTATTGAACCTGCTAATCGATTTTTAGCGCCTGATTGACGTAATTAACAGTGGTATACTCTCCGGTAAAGAAATAGGAGAAAGCATGTTAGTTGTTGTATCCCCAGCCAAAAATTTAGATTACGAGTCCTCTGTTCCGGTTAGCGAATATACCCAGCCTGAGCTGTTGGATGATGCCTCGACGCTCGCCGAAGAGTGTAAGGAATTAAGCCCTGCTCAACTTGGTTCGCTGATGAAGATCAGTGACAAACTGGCGACCCTGAATGCCAACCGTTTTGCTGAGTTCAGCGTGCCGTTTACCGACGATAATGCGCGTCAGGCACTGTTTGCGTTTAACGGTGATGTGTACACTGGCCTTGATGCCCAGAGTTTAAGTGAAGAAGATATCGCTTACGCCCAGCAGCATTTGCGGATCCTTTCTGGCCTTTATGGTGTGCTGCGACCGTTGGACCTGATGCAGGCCTACCGGTTGGAAATGGGCACTAAGCTGGAGAACTCCCGCGGTAAAAACCTGTATGAATACTGGGACAACAGAATTACCACAGTGCTTAATGAAGCGCTCGAATCTCAAGGCGATAATGTGCTGATTAACCTGGCGTCGAACGAATACTTCAAGTCGGTTAAGAAAGCAGCGCTTGCTGGCATGATCATCACGCCCGTGTTTAAAGACAAGAAAAATGGTCAGTATAAAATTATCAGTTTCTTCGCCAAAAAAGCCCGTGGACTGATGGCCCGCTACATTATTCAAAATCAGGTCAAGGATGTGGACGGATTAAAAGCCTTCGACACAGCCGGGTATTATTTTAGTGAAGAGCAAAGCTCAGCGTCAGAACTGGTATTTTTACGCGAAGAGCAATAGTCCAATTGTTAAACTAAAAAACGCAGCAGGCGTGATGCCTTGCTGCGTTTTTTTATATTTACTTCATGGGCACCGCTTAAGGCTTAAGGTGCTCAAGGAAGAAATTGGTTTTCATGGTCTGCAAGTGCAGTGTTGTGCCTTCACCCTCACTGATGCGGTGACTGCGATTAGGGTAGGACATAAACTCAAACTGCTTATTGTGTTTCACCAGCTCATTAATTAAAGCCTCTGTGCCCTGATAATGAACGTTATCATCGCCGGTACCATGCACCAGTAACAGTTCGCCCTGTAAGTCTTTGGCAAAGGTGATTGGTGATGTCTGCGTGTAGCTGTCCGGATCGGTGTTAGGGTTGCCGGCGTAGCGTTCCTGATAGATGGTATCGTAATAACGAATATCAGCCACCGGAGCCTGAGCTACCCCTACGTGAAACTTATCGCCGTGTCTGAACAGCAGGTTAAGCGTTGAACTGCCGCCACCCGAGTGACCCCAAACACCCACCCGGCTGGTATCAATTTGCGGCCAGCGCTCTGCCATGGCATCCAGGGCATCGGCCTGATCGCGTACGGTGAGACTGCCAATCTTCTTGTAAATCGATTTACGCCAGTCCCGGCCTTTTGGTGCGCGGGTACCACGGTTATCTACCGACACCATAATAAAGCCTTTCTGTGTCATCATGCTGTTCCACAGATAGCTGCTGCCGCCCCAGCTGTCCTGAACGGTAGAGCCCCAGGGTTCACCGTAAACATAAAATATGATTGGGTATTGCTTAGTTGGGTCCATGTTAGGCGGGAACATGATCCAGCCATCAAGCACAACACCGTCTCTGGCTTCAATCCGGAAAAACTCGTGTCGCGGCAGGGACTCTTTGGCCAACTGAGCTTTCAACTCATCGTTGGTGGTAAGCTGGGTAACAGGTTCATGGCCTGTTGTTTTGATGATCTGGCTACTGGCCGGCTGATTAAAGCGACTATGCGTGTGCATGGCATAGCTGGCATCCTTCGACATGTAGTAACGGTTATTCCCGGTAAATGTCATCGGCGTTACCTGTTGTACCGGTGCACTGCCATCCAGTGAGCCCTTAAACAGGAAGCGCTGTTCAGGCGCATCCGGCGAAGCGGTAAAGTAAATACTGTTAGTGGCTTCGTTAATGGTAATTAAGTCCACAATATCGTACTCACCCGGCGTTAAATCGATTATTGATTTACCATCCCGGGAAATTCGGTACAGGTGGCGCCAGCCGTCGCGCTCACTGTGAAAGACGAAATGGCTGCCATCTTCCTGCCACTCGGCCGCGTAATACCATTCCAGAAACGCATCGTCCTTATCGGTATAAATGGTTTCCAGGGTATTATCCTGCCAGTTAAATAACCGCAGCACATTGGTATTTTGCGGTCGGTTGACATCTTGAATAAGCACTTCCTCGCTGGTGCCTGCCCAACTAATGCGCGGCACATAGCGGTCGCGATTATCGCCGGTGAGCGGTGCCCAGTGAGTTTGTTGGTCGGCAAGTGATACCACACCAACCTTCACTGCAGAATTTTGCTCTCCAGCCTTGGGGTAAGGAAAACGCGTGAGGGCGGGGTAAAGCGAGTCGGTATTGTTGATCATGGTGAAGTATTCAACACCGGATTGATCGAGCTGCCAGTAAGCGATTGCTTTACTGTTCGGACTCCAGCGAAAACCATCGGTAATCGAAAACTCTTCTTCATATACCCAGTCGAAATTACCATTGATAATGGTATCGCTGCCATCGGTAGTAAGCGCGGTGACGTTTTTGCTACCCAGGGTTTCCACATAGATATTGTTGTCCTGTACATAGGCCACTTTCTGGCTGTCAGGGCTGAACTTGGCGAACATCAGGCTCGTTTCTTTGGGTGTCTCGCCACCGAGTTGGTAGAGTGAGTCAGATTCCAGGTTCAACACCCAGTAGTCACCTCGTGTGCGGTGCCGCCAGACCTTTTGCCCGTTAGTAAAAATCAGAGCCCATTTGCCGTCTTCGGACCATTGGTAGTTTTCAATACTCAGGGCGTCATCTGCGCCTTCAGGCGTGAGCTGTTCTACTGTTATCAGCACCTTGCGGCCGCTGCCATCAGGCTGATAAAAAACGATGTCATTGCCGGTTACGCCGTGGCTGTCATCATCAGTTTGCTGAGTATTTTTACTGCGCGCTTCGAGCACTGTGTAGCCGCTGCCATCATCCAGCCAGCGAAAATAGGGCGCACGTTCACTGTTAAATTCTTTATCAGTATAAATGCGTTCGAGAGATAAGGTTGGGGCAGGCTCAGCGTTTTGTTGCCCGCTCGGGGCACAGCCAAACAGAGCAAGCAAACCAACGCCTGTGATCAGGGATTGCGTTAACTTTTTCAATGTGAGTTCCGTCGTTATTATTGATGTAGAGGATTATTCTTCCAGCAAAAGTGTAATGGATAGGGCACTTAAAACAAGCAATTTGGTAGTCTGAAAGCTACCGCTCAGCGGTTTTCTACCGGCAGAAGTTTGAGTATTACCCCGGCCAACAGAGCAAAAGCAACGCCAATTAATACATCTGTCATACGGGCAATGATAAGCGTTTGAGCGCTGTAACCAATCGGCGCAGTGTGGGCAAGGATAACGGTTAATGGCGTAATGAAAATACACGCCAGTGCATAATTTTTGGTGATCAGCATTTCGATAGTAAACGCCAGCACAAACAACAGCAGGATCAGTACCAGCGGCGAAGGAGACAGGGCAAAAATACCAGCGGCAAGTAACATGCCCAGCGCCGTGCCCGTGGCCCGGTGCAAAGAGCGTTGCCAGAACTCGGTCATCCGTTGGCCTTGCAAGATGGCAGCAACTGTAATGGGTACCCAGTACGGATTATCAATACCACCCAGGCTGGCCAGATAATAACTGCCGCCAACGGTTATTCCGGCGACCAGCGCTTTTACGAATGCGGCAGGTTGCCAGAGTGGTTGTGCCGGGTCGGTGACTTGTTTCGGTTTGTCTTTCACCATTATGCGGTCGTGAAGCCAAACGGCAATCGTTACCATCAGGCTACCGGCAAAAAAAGCGCTGGCAATGACAGGAATATGGTCTGTTGGTACATGATGGGTTTTGCTCAGACAGCACACCATAATGAAAAAGAACCCGGCCGGTGGGCGCATCTTTTTATACAAGGCAAGGTAGATCGCTATCAGCGCAACCAGCCCAAGGAAAAAAGCTGAGGCGGGTAAATAGCGAGCAGTTATAAGCCCGAGGGTAAACGAAGCGCCAAATGGAATTATCATTTTCAGCAGCGCACGGGCCCGGTAGCCAGGGGTAAAAGAGGGGCTGTACAATCCCAGAAGCGCACCAATACAAGCTGTAAGGCCAGCTTCCAGGTTGTCACTGAGTACGCCAAGTAACAGTGGCAAAGCCATGCAAAAAGAGCAGAGAGCGATTAGCGATAACGGACGGGGAATGGGATTAATAGTAAAAAGTGATTTCAGGCTATATAAGAAACCGTTATGTGCCTGTTTTGCTGTGGCTGATAGTTTATGCCGTATTGGGCGCGTCACCCTGGTTTCTCCGTTACGGGTTGCTGACATTGAGTCTGCATTTAGCTACCCCGGCAACGGAATTACCGTGCCGGGGTACCTGCTAAGGATTAGTCCACGTACATCTTCTGCTGAAATTTAAGATTTTCTACCGTGTTACCCCGGCGGATCTCGATATTAAAGCGGTAAGTTTCTTCATGGCGAAAGCTAAACACGGCCAGGTAGTAAATCGCTTCACCTTCCTGAACTTTTTTAAAGTTAAGTTTTTTTTCGGTGCCAAGCAGGTTGGTTGCCGTGCCCTGCATACTCACTGTTTGTGCTTGCTGAGTGTCGCTGTTAAGCACAGATATATTTACCAGCGCGTTGTACTTACTGCGGACTACGCCGTACTGACGGGCGATTTCAGGACTAAAAAACGTCGAGTTGACTACAATGTAATGCACATCCCAGTCACCCAGCTGCTCTTTTTGTTCGGCGCTGGCAGTAAATGCCAACGGCAGCAACAGGAGCGCAAATAACAGTTTATAAAAAACGCGGAGTCGACCCATAGTTCACCTCTGCTTAGTAATAAGGTAAGTAATCACGCAGTACCAGCTGTAACGCCTGCAGGGCTATAATGGCAATCAGTACCGATAAGTCGAGTCCGCCAATCGGCGGAATAATGCGCCGGATAGGGGCCAGAAACGGCTCTGTGAGTTGTTGCATGACGTATTCGATGGGATTACGTCCCTGAGAAACCCAGCTCAGTACGGCACGTAAGATAAGCACCCAGAATACCAGGGTGAGAAACTCTTTGACCACATCCAGTAATGAAATGATCACCAGGCCCACGGGATTAATGTTGCCACCAAACAGCAGGTTGAGCACCAGGTACTTCGCCATCGCGACCAGAATCGCCAGCACCAGGGTGGCCACATCAAAGGTGCCGATAGAGGGAATAACCCTTCGCATCGGCCCGACGATGGGGTGAGTAGCTTTTACCACAAACTGACTAAACGGATTGTAAAAGTCAGCCCTGGCCATCTGTAACCAAAGCCGCAATAACACCACCATTAAATAAAGGTTGAATATAGTGGTGATTAGAAAAACCGAAGCGCTCATTGCCTGTTCCTATCTAAAATAAAGTAGCCATTTCTTCAGCACGCGCTACGGCGGCCTGCATTGCCTTGGCAACAATGCCCTGCAAATCGCTGTCGATTAACGAATTACATGCAGCAGCAGTAGTGCCTCCCTTCGATGTGACCTGAGCACGCAGCTCGCTGAGCTCAAGCTGTGGGTTTTCGCAGACCATTTCGGCTGCGCCCAGCATTGCCTGTTGCACTAATACGCGGGCGTCGGCCTGAGAAAACCCCTGCGCCATACACTCTTCCTGCATGGCCTGTAAAAATAAGAAGAAATAGGCCGGGCTGCTGCCGGCAGCTGCAATCACGCCATTAATATCATCTTCTTTTTCTACCCACAGGGTTTTGCCTACCGCGCCCATGACATCGGCAACATAATCGCGGTCTGATTGTTCTACTGTTTCGTCGGCATACAGGCCCGACATCCCTTTGCCCAGTAAGCTTGGCGTGTTGGGCATAACCCGTACTACCGGATAATCACCACCGAGCATTTCCTGTAACCGGGCGACCGGCAGACCCGCCGCGATGGAAACAAAGAGCTTGCCGGCAAAGTCGGTATTTTGCTGCATCGCTGCGCACACATCCGCCATCATTTGCGGTTTTACGGATAACACAATGGCATCAGCAAACTGGCAGGCTTCGTCGTTGGATTGGGTTACTTTAATGCCCAGTTCTTCCTCCAGGGCATCAAGCTTTGGCCGCGAGCGGTTACTGGCAATAATAGCCTCTTTGGGATAACCAGACGCGACCAGTCCGGCAACGATACTGCGGGTCATGTTGCCCGCGCCAATAAATGCAAGTTTACGATGTTGCATGAGTCTCCTTTAATTTTGCTGTTGTCGGGCACCAAATATAGCGGTGCCAATTCGTACCATGGTTGAACCATGGGCGATAGCTTCGCACATATCACCGCTCATCCCTACTGAAAGGGTGTCCACGGTGTCGACCTGCGCTGCCAAATCATTATACAACGATTGTAAGGCCGCGAGCGTCTGATGCTGAGCTTCTGGTGTTACATCGGCTGCCGGAATAGCCATTAATCCCCGTAAGGATAAGCGTGGCAGGTTAAGTATTTCCTGCACCAGTGCCGGTAACTCATCCGGAATAATGCCGGACTTGGTGGTTTCCTGCTCTATGTTGAGCTGAATACACACGTTTAATGGTGGCATATCCTCGGGGCGTTGGTCGTTAAGACGTCTGGCAATTTTCAGACGATCGATACTCTGCACCCAGTCAAAATGTTCAGCCACAACTTTAGTCTTATTTGATTGTATGGGGCCAATCATGTGCCATTCAATGTCTGGCAGGTGCTTAAGGGTCTGAATTTTATCGACCCCTTCCTGAATGTAGTTCTCACCAAACAATCGTTGTCCCGCTTCATACGCTAGCTCGATATCTGATACGGGTTTGGTCTTGCTAACCGCCAGTAATCGGACAGAATGAGGATTACGGTTAGCAGACGCTATGGCGTTATCGATTTCTTGACGTGCGTTTATCAGTCGATCTGCTATTGTTTGCATTAATACAACTCACCTACAGGTTATGGAGAAGTCAGGCTGTGGATATTACCGAACTTTTAGCATTTAGTGTTAAGAATAACGCATCAGACCTTCACTTGTCCGCAGGCCTTCCTCCGATTATCCGGGTGGATGGCGAAATGCGTCGGTTAAACGTTGACCCGCTCGATCATAAACAGGTACATGCGCTGGTTTATGAAATAATGAACGACAAACAACGTAAAGAATACGAAGAAAATCTCGAAACCGATTTTTCTTTTGAGGTAAAAGACCTTTCTCGCTTCCGGGTTAATGTCTTTGTACAAAACCGCGGTGCAGCCGCTGTTTTACGTACTATCCCAAGTAAAGTACTGACACTGGACGATTTAGGCGCGCCCGCCATCTTTAAGGAAATTATTAACCAGCCCACGGGAATTGTACTGGTTACCGGCGCGACCGGTTCGGGTAAGAGTACCACCCTGGCCGCCATGATTGATCATATTAACTCGCACAAGCGCGAGCACATCCTGACCATTGAAGACCCTATCGAATTTGTGCACGAAAACAAGTTAAGTGTACTTAACCAGCGGGAAGTGCACCGCGATACGCATAGCTTCTCAAACGCCCTGCGTTCTGCTTTGCGTGAAGATCCAGACGTGATTCTGGTAGGTGAATTACGGGATTTGGAAACCATTCGTCTGGCAATTTCGGCGGCGGAAACCGGCCACCTGGTGTTTGGTACCCTGCACACCAACTCGGCCCCTAAAACCATCGACCGTATCATCGATGTATTCCCGGCCGAAGAAAAAGCCATGGTGCGTTCCATGCTTTCGGAATCACTGCGGGCGGTTATCTCGCAAACCCTGCTCAAGAAAATTGGCGGTGGCCGGGTTGCAGCCCATGAAATCATGGTAGGCATACCGGCTATTCGTAACCTGATCCGTGAAGATAAAGTGCCGCAAATGTACTCGGTAATCCAAACCGGCCAGTCCCATGGCATGCAGACCATGGATCAGTGCTTACAACGTCTGGTGGCTACCGGCGTGATTACCCAGCAGGATGCCATGGCCAAGATGGTTGATAAACAACGTCCGGGGTTTTAAGGAGTTAGGCTATGCTTGATCAACTTTTGCAAAATATGGTTGACCGCGATGCCTCCGATTTATTCGTGACATCCGGTTTTGCGGTAAGTGCCAAGATTAACGGCAAGCTGACGCCGTTGATGGAAACATCGCTAACCGATCAGGCCGCGCTGGATTTAGTCCATGAGGCCATGAGTGATAAACAGCGCGATGAGTTTCATACCACCAAAGAATGTAACTTCGCTATTGCGCGGGAGGGCATTGGTCGTTTTCGTTGCAGCGCGTTCTGGCAACGTGATCAGGCGGGTATGGTTATCCGACGGATTGTGACGCAAATTCCCAATGCCGAGGATCTCGGACTGCCGCCGGTCCTTAAAGACATTATTATGTCTAAACGGGGGCTGGTGCTGTTTGTGGGTGGCACCGGTACCGGTAAATCTACCTCACTGGCTGCGTTAATAGGCCATCGCAATACCAATTCCCATGGCCATATTCTGACCATTGAAGACCCTATTGAGTTTGTGCATGAACACAAAAATTGCGTCGTCACCCAGCGTGAAGTAGGCATTGATACACAATCTTTCGATGATGCTCTGAAAAGCTCACTGCGTCAGGCGCCGGATGTCATCCTGATTGGTGAGATCCGGTCTATGGAAACCATGGAATATGCCATGTCTTTTGCTGACACCGGTCACTTGTGTGTGGCTACACTGCACGCCAATAACGCTAACCAGGCCATTGAGCGGATCATGCACTTAGCACCCAAGGATCAGCACGACAAACTGCGCTTTGATCTGAGCCTGAATATCCGCGCTATTGTGGCTCAGCAACTGGTGCCCACTGTGGATGGTAAGGGCAGGGTAGCAGCCATTGAAATCCTGCTTAATTCGCCTCTGATTCGGGACCTTATTCAGCGTAACGAAATTGGTAGCCTTAAAGAGGCCATGGAAAAAGGCAAGGAACAGGGCATGCAAACTTTCGATATGGCCCTGTTTGACCTGTATAAGACGGGGCGTATTAATCTTGAACAGGCATTGCACCATGCTGATTCACCGAATGACTTGCGCCTGATGGTTAAGCTGGATTCGAATAATCCGCAAAATGACGGTCTGGGCTCGTTATCCGGCGTTTCCATCGATATGGATTAAGCCTTGATCCGGTTTAAATCAGGGGTGACGCCGTTTGTCATTCAGCAGTACTACGATGCACTAACCACACAAGGGATCCCTTGTGTGGTGCGCAATCAGTTTATCAGTGGCGCCATGGGCGAGCTGCCTGCACAGGATCTGGAACCGGAACTGTGGTTAATTAACGCCGACGACCTGGTGTTTGCTGAACGGGTATTAACCACTCTTAAAGAGGATAGCAGTGGCGAAGCCTGGGTATGTAACACCTGTCATGAACCTCAGGACGCTGAGTTTAATCTGTGCTGGAATTGCCAGTCCCCCAAGTGTTAGCTTAAACACAAACAGAGTGTACTTATTGCGGCGCTTTCCCGTATATTAGTGCCATCAAAGCAACGATTGCCGTCTGTCGACTAATCCATGAAAAAACTCAAGCGTTATCAATACGAGCGATACGCCATTCTTTGTCAGCTTGCTTATCCTGATGCCGAAGAGAATTACCAGAAGGTGTTAGAGCCCTTTCATGAACGCCAACTGGTGGATAAATATGGTCGCATGAGTGTTCGCATTCTGTGGACGGACAATAAAAAAGAAGTCATCGTAGTATTCAGAGGGTCGCTGGGACTCAGAGACTGGCTGGCTAACATGGTATTTGTACCGGCTAAGATTAAGCAGGTCGATCGCCATTTTTATGTGCACTGGGGATTCAAGCGGCTGCTCAATCAGCCCATGTTTTCCAGCACTAAAACCATTAACGAAGCGTTACCCTTGCGCGAGTTGCTGGTAAAGGTACTGGAACCACTACGTCTGCAGGGCAAACGCTTTACGTTTACCGGGCATTCTTCCGGCGGCGCGGTAGCGGTGTTGATGGCCGATTACTTTGAGCGGCAGAATAAGAAAGCAGTTAAACGGGTGGTTACTTTTGGTCAACCGGCTGTGGCCACCCGGGCCTGGAATAAACACTACTTATTGCACCATAAAACCTATCGTATCTGTTGCGATCTGGATATGGTGACCTTTATGCCGCCGTTTCCCTATTACTTCTGGCATGTGGGCAAGATGCTCTGGCTTCACGATGATCAGATTTACGAGAATACGCCCACCCACGAACGCTTTTTAAAGTCGTTGCACAGCTGGCTGTTACGACCGATTACTTACCATTACATGCGCAAGTATATCCGCAATAAAAGCTTGTTTGATGAACACTAGTCGGGTTGGCGGAATACCCGGTTTTTCAGTTTATCCAGGCTGTACTTGTCTTTAATACTCATGATCAGGGCAGCGATACTAAGCAGCAAAATACTGCCCGACTCGTATATCAGTACAATTTTATCCAGCTCTTTACTTTGCAGGATTATCATTCGACTTAGAGCAGTCATGGCAATAATCAGCGGCAGGGTTACCGGAATACGGTTGCTGTTGTAGTAAGCCGCCAGCATGCCCATTACTTCGGCGTAGATAAATAGCAGCAGCAGGTCTGACAGCTCCACGGTGCGATATTCAACCATGTGCATAATCTCTGCTCCCACCGCCACCAGTGTCGCCAGCATGATGAGGATCAGCAGCAGCTTCTCGATTTGCTCAATAAATTTAGACATCGACATAACCATTCCCTTACCGTTGGAATTTTCATCAGTGTGAGGGAAGCGTCGGGGGAAGGCTATAACTATTTAGTATGATTTTTATAGTGCTAATTGATCACGTGAATTGTTTTTGGCAGGGGAAAATTTAATCCCAGAGGCTTTCAAACCAACTGGTGAAAATCAAACAGGCCGACACACTGTCGACTTTACCTTTGGTTAGTTTTTTATAACCGCCTAATTCAAAAAGCGTTGCTCTGGCATCGGCAGTGCTTAAACGCTCGTCATAGGTGGTAACCGGTGTCTTAAAGCGGCCATGTAAGCGATTAGCAAACTTCTGTGCTCGCTCGGTCATGGTTTGAGAAGTGCCGTCCATGTTCAGTGGTAAACCCACTACCACGATATGCGGCTGCCATTCATCATAGATCTTTTGAATCTTATCCCAGTCAGGGATGCCATCCCGGGCTTTAAGCGCTTCTAACGGCGCGGCAGTGCCGGTGACTTCCTGACCGATGGCCACACCAATGCTCTTGGTGCCAAAATCAAACGCCAGAACAGTGCGTTGCCCGGCCTCAGGCATGACCCACCTCAGGCGCGATCTGCCAGACATCAATACCAAGGCTGCTAACCGCCAGTTGCCAGCGCTGGTGGATAGGCGTATCAAACAGAATTTTCGGATCGGCTTCGATAGTCAGCCATGAGTTTTCCTGAATTTCCCGCTCCAGCTGACCCGCACTCCAGCCAGCATAACCCAAAGTAATGATAGCCTGATCGGGACCGCGGTGATTGCCTAATGCGCCTAATATGTCCTTGGAGGTGGTCACCATAATTTCTGAGGTCAGGTTGAGGCTTGAGCTCCAGCCAGGCTGAGGGCTGTGCAAAATAAAACCCCGCTCTTGGCTCACCGGTCCGCCGGCCAGCACGATTTGCTGACCTTTCTCATCATCCACTTCTGCGTCTTTGTCGGCCTGTTCCAACAGCTCTTTAAGGGTCATATTGGTAGGTTGATTCACCACCAGGCCCATAGCGCCTTCTTCGTTATGTTCACAAATATAGGTCAGGCTGCGGGAAAAAAACGGGTCTTCCATTGACGGCATGGCAATCAGAAAATGATTTGCCAGATTTTTCAGTTCAGTCATGTTCAGTACCTCGTATGGCCGACATACAAAATGGCGACGGCTTAGTTAAGTTTAGCTTCAATGGCGTCAAATAACTCGCCCGTTATGTTTATATCGTACGCGCGCTCGATTTCTCTAACGCAGGTAGGGCTGGTAACGTTGATTTCAGTAATGCGATCGCCAATCACATCGAGCCCGACAAACATTAACCCGCGCTCAACTAACACCGGTGCGATGGTTTCTGCCAGTGCCCGGTCGCTGTCACTGATTGGCTGAGGTCGTCCTGTGCCGCCGGCTGCCAGATTACCACGGGTTTCGCCTGCAGATGGTAAACGGGCCAGACAATAAGGCATCACCTTACCATTGACTATCAGTACCCGCTTATCACCCTCTTTAATGGCCGGCAGGTAGGCCTGCACCATCATTTGGCTCTGGCCGTTACTGGTCAGGGTTTCAATGATCACACCAAGGTTAGTACCATCTTCCTTAATACGGAAAATAGAAGCGCCGCCCATGCCATCAAGCGGTTTGCAAATAACATCCTTATGTTTGGCATGGAACTGGCGTACCAGAGCAGCGTTGCGGGTAACCAGCGTATCCGGAATAAGCTCGGGGAAATAGGCGGTAAACAGCTTCTCGTTAAAATCCCGCAGGCTCTGCGGTTTATTAACTACCAGCGCACCAGCACGCTCGGCCAGGTCTAGGATGTGCGTAGCATACAGAAATTCACTGTCGAAAGGCGGATCCTTGCGCATCAGAATAACGTCGAGCTCACCCAGCAGATATTGTTGCTCTTCGCCAAGTGTATAGAAATCCTGCGCCTGATCTCTCACAGTCACGGGGTAACCAATGGCTTTAGGCACGCCATTGTCGATATATAAATCTTTGAGTTCCAGGTAGATTAATGTCGCACCGCGATGCTGGGCCTCTAACATCATTGCGAAACTGGTGTCTTTTTCGGGTTTTATTTTGGCAATGGGGTCCATTACCACGCCAACGGTATAGGTCATAGCGCACTCTCTTTAGTCATATAAGACAAAAATGGAGGTAATCACCGCTTAATTCAAGTCATTATGCGGTTACTGGTCGTATTATTTAGCAGCTTACAGGCGCAGGACTAACGATTACAAATCGCCAAAGGTGGCCTGCAATACAGACAGACCGGTGATTGCAGCAGTTTCTGTGCGTAAGATTCTGGGACCAAGTGAGCAGGCAGTAAAACCGGCTTCCTGCGATTGATGTACTTCGGTATCGGATAGTCCGCCTTCAGGCCCAATCAATAAACGGAAACCTGCATGGTTTGTAGTTAGCTGAGTCAGACGCTGTTGACTGCCGGGCGATAACACCAGGCGGGTTTGAGAGGTGGAATCGGCCAACCAGTCTTTAAGCAGGGTGACCGGTTTTAATTCCGGCAGGGTATTGCGGCCACATTGCTCACACGCGCCCTGAATGATTTTTTGCCACTGCAGTATTTTTTTCTGCCAGCGCGATTCGTCCAGTTTCACCGGGCAGCGCTCTGTAATTAACGGTGTAATGGTTGTTGCACCCAGCTCCGTGGCCTTTTGCAGAACTAAGTCCATCCGGTCACCCTTTGATATTCCCTGGCCTAAGTGCAGGGGTAAAGGCGACTGCGTGTCAATGGCCAGCCGGGAATCTACCTCGATGACAACCTGGCGTCGCTGAGCGAGAATAATGGTTGCCGGATATTCATTACCGTCACCATTAAACAACACCACCGGATGACCGCTTTTCAGACGCAGAACGTTTGCTACGTGATGCGCTGCGTCGGCAGTTAACGTTAATTCACTGTCTACAGTGATGGTGTCGGGATGGAATAAACGAGGGATGCGCATAAAGACTATCTTACCAAAGTGAAACGGCCGATAGTTTAGCTTTCATTGCGTGGGGAATACAACAAAACATCGCTGCAATAGTCCAGGCCATTGCAGCGATGCCGACTGTTATTTCGAGGCAAAAGTATTTATGGATTGTGCCTGATTGACCGCCATGGACTTGTTGCGACGGGCATGAACGGTGTGTTTTCCCTTGTCGCCTTTGAGCGCATAACCAAGGATAAATAACACAACCAAAAATAGACAACTAAGTAGTAACATTTTCTATTCCTTAAAAAAATTCTACTAATTATAAGCAGTTGCAACACTATGCCAGACCAGACATGATGCATGAGCATGCTTACAAATACTTCTTAATGACCCTAAATACCTTTTCAGGCGCATTCGATTTCCCAACTTTTGGAATAATTGCGCTAAAAATATAGTCGTTTACGGTCCTCAGATCCAGTAAAAAAAAGGGCTCAGGCGGCCTTTTTTAAAAACTCAAATGCAATCAACCGATTAGCAAGTTAAGCAGTAAAATCTGTAAAAAATAGTACCTCGCGAGTGTGACAGCTTAGTGAAATTATAGCGAAAAAAAACCAATTCTGTTGCGCGATTCACACGAAGACTGGTAACTTACTGTTAGCTAAACAATAAAGGAATTTTAGTATGTTCACTCAAGAAGACATTGAAATGTACATTAATACCTACGCCATACCGTGGGGCATTAATATTGCGATGGCACTGATTATTTTCGTCATCGGTAGGATGGTTGTCGGAATTATTATTTCGATGTTCGGCAAGCTTATGTCGAAATCAAAATACGATGATATGTTGGTCGATTTCTTAAAGTCGATTCTTAACGCGGTGTTGATGTTGTTTGTCATTGTTGCATCGCTGGACGAATTAGGCGTAGACACCACGTCTTTAGTTGCCATTTTAGGTGCCGCTGGTCTGGCCATTGGCTTGTCGTTGCAGGACTCGCTGAAAAACTTTGCTGCCGCTGTAATGTTGCTTGTCTTTAAGCCATTTCGTGCAGGAGATTACATTGAAGCCGCAGGTGTGGCTGGGACGGTAAAGAAAATCGGGG
>DDJQ01000058.1:94453-138602 GCA_002339125.1 Alteromonadaceae bacterium UBA2620 | reverse complement strand
TGTGGCTGGTACGGTAAAGAAAATCGGGATTTTTACCAGCTCCATGAACACCCCTGACAATAAAGGGATCATCGTGCCAAATGGTAAAATCTATGGTGACAACATCATAAATTATTCAGCCATGACAACCCGTCGTGTTGATATGACTTTTGGCATTGGCTATGACGACGACCTGTTAAAAGCAAAGACCGTGTTAGAGCAAATGGTTAAGGAAGACGAGCGGATCCTTGAAGAGCCAGCTCCTGTCGTGGCGGTATCGTCACTGGGTGATTCCAGTGTTAACTTTACGGTTCGCCCCTGGGTGAAAAAAGAAGATTATTTTGCAGTGTTATGGGCGTTTACTGAAAACGTCAAACTTCGATTCGACAAAGAAGGTATTTCTATTCCGTTCCCTCAAATGGATGTGCATTTCTTCAAAGAAGCGGATAACACTGAGAAGAAAGAAAGCGCTGAATAAAATCAGCAAGAGGTACAAAAAACGGCTCTCAGAGCCGTTTTTTTTCGCCCGCAACTTACTGGCTGCAGCTGGCTTTGGTGGGGCTGGCCTGATAGTCGGCCATTGCCGCATCCATATTCGCCTGCAGGTTTTTAATCCGGCTGTCGGGGGCCGGGTGAGTTGACAGCAACTCCATTGGCCGCTCGCCACCGCTGGCCGCTTCCATATTACGCCATAAGTCAACGGACTGACGGGGATCGAAACCAGCCTTAGCCATGAGCTGTAAACCAATCAGATCGGCTTCTGATTCATGAGTACGGCTAAACGGTAACTGTACACCCAACTGCAAACCCAGTCCCAGAGCGCCCATAATTTCAGCATTGTATGGCACCTGATTGGCCGCCAGTACCTGATTGGCAACCTGTGAACCAGTTTGAATTAAGGTCGTCTGTGACATCCGCTCGTTACCATGCTGAGCAATAACGTGGCCAATCTCGTGACCGATTACAGCGGCCAGTTGATGCTGATTAGTGGCCACTTTTAGCAAGCCGGTGTAAACGCCAATTTTACCGCCGGGTAGAGCGAAGGCATTAACCTGATCGTCGTTGAACACCGCGACTTCCCAGTCGCCTGAATAAACGCCTGACGGTACGTAGGGCAATAACGTGTCAGCAACACACTGAACGTACTGATTTTGTGCAGGCTGCTTGGAAACCGGGGTTTCGCTTTTCATACCATCAAAGGCCTGAGCGCCCATGGCATTGAGCTGGTCGCTGCCAAACAACAGTATCTGATTGCGCCCGGTGGGTGAGGTTGCGCACCCAACAAGGGTGCTGGCAGTCATTGCCATTGCCAGTACATAAGCGGATAACTTCATCAATTTGATTCCTTTTTCAATCTGCCAGCCGTGCTACGGCTCGGGATTTCACATTTCTGTCACTCAAGGGACATGAAACTGTCACTCGGCTTTTCTACGCTTGGACGTTTAAGCAGGATTAACACGCTGAAATAGTTAAGTTTCGATCAGTGAGTGTCTTTGCTAAGCATACTTCAATTAACTATAAGAAAGGAAATGCAATGAAAGCGTCAATGTTCAAAACGAGTTTACTTGCGCTAGCTGTAGTGGGTCTGTTAACCGGCTGTAGCCTGGATGGCGACGACGGTGCTGATGGTTCGCAAGGTCCTCAGGGGGAAGCCGGTCCGGTGGGTGCTGATGGTCAGGATGCAACCCGTGGCATTGAGCTGGCCGTTATTGGCCGGGCATCACTGGAAGCCGAAGGAGCCGCTGAAATCGTTCAGTACGATGTGGCAAGTGGTATGGTTTACGTCACAAACAGTGATTCAAATACGGTTGCACTGGTAGATATCAGTGATTTATCTGATACGCCGCTGGACAGCCCGATTACCGATTTAAATCTTACCGTAGGTTCAGAAGTTACTTTGCCCACCGAGGTAGACGGGGTTGCTCTGGACGGATTAACCAGTATTGCGTTATCCGGTGATTTACTGGCGGTGGCAGTACCTGCCGACGCCAAGGCCGATAACGGCTATGTGCTTTTCTACACGGGTGTTTCTTCTGTTGCGCCAACCTTATTAAAAGCTGTTGAAGTGGGTAATCTACCCGATATGGTGACGTTTACGCCGGATGGCAGCAAAGTGCTGGTGGCCAATGAAGGCGAACCAAGCGGCGATTATACAGTTGACCCGGAAGGTTCAGTAGCCGTTATTGAGGTTACCGATGGTGTTCCTGAGGATGAGGCTGCACTGCTCGATTTTACTGACTTCAACGGCCAAAAAACTGAGTTAATGGCAATGGGGATGCATTTCCCTAATCCGGCCGGACGCACAATCAATGGCGTGACCATTACAACTTCGGTTGCCCAGGATTTAGAGCCCGAATACATCACGGCCAGCAATGAAATGGCATATGTGACATTGCAGGAAAACAATGGTGTGGCGGTTATCGACTTGAACACGATGACAATGGACGTGGTGGGTCTGGGATTTAAAAATTGGGCCGGGCTGAACATCGACGCACAGGAAGACGGTGAGGTGGGTTTTGGTCAGTATGAAGGGTTGTACGGTGTGTATATGCCCGACACTATTGCCATGTTTAGCTGGAAGGGGGCAGATTTTCTGTTAACTGCCAACGAAGGTGATGCGCGGGAATACTTTATTTCTGAAGATATGAGTGAGACAGACTGTACCGCCGCTGGTGGTCAGGATTGGGACGACAGAGAATGCCTGGCGTATACCGAAGAGGTAAAAATTAAGGATCTTGATGCTGAGCCCGGGTCGGCGCTTGAAACGCTGCAGATGAACGGTGAAGCCGACGATCTTCGAGTAACCAACGCCTTAGGCGATGCTGATGGAAATGGACTGTACGATGCCGCTTACAGTTATGGCGCGCGGTCATTCACCATCTGGGATCAAAATGGATTAGTCGTCTTTGATTCCGGTGATGACTTTGAACGTATCACGGCATCATTATACGGCAGCGCCTTTAACAATGGGGACGATGAAAACGAAGGTGATTCACGTTCTGAAAACAAGGGGCCTGAGCCTGAAGCACTGACCGTAGGTCAGGTCGGTGAGCGCACTTACGCATTTATCGGTCTGGAGCGTATGGGCGGCATCTTTGTTTATGACATTACCAACCCATATGATGCATTCTTTGTTGAATACATCAATAACCGTGACGTTACTGAAGGACTGGAAGTGGGTGATGCGATTGGTGATTTGGCACCAGAGAGCCTGCTGTTTGTTGCTGCAGATGAAAGCCCAACCGGTGCGCCTGCTCTGATTGTGGGCAACGAAGTAAGCGGTACGGTTGCTGTGTATTCAATCACACAGAAATAACCACTTTTGAACATTCCATGACAGGTTATCAGGCCTGGCCTTTTAGACCCCTGCGGATTGCTGCAGGGGTTTTTTAATTCGGGCAGGTGCTCCCAGTGCAGAATTGTTCAGCAGCCTGGCCGTCTGCTAAATTAATCTGGCCGCCCTGCATTAGTATGCCCGACAACTGCCAATTCGAAAATTTCATATTTTCTACTACCTTTTATGCAGGTTTGGGCAAAATATGAAGACTGGATAAAAAGTGAATGAATACGAAATAGTAGTTGTCGATGATGACATTATAACCCTCACACTTTTAGAGGAAGCATTAGCTGAATTTAGCGTCCTGATTATGGCCTCTCCGGTAGAGGCGCTCCATGCTTGCAGAGAGATGGAAGTCCCTCCCTTGCTCATCATACTTGACGTAAACATGCCTGAAATGAGCGGTTTTGAATTATGTGTGAAATTGCGAGAGTTCATTAGTGAAGAACAATCAGACATCATTTTTCACACCTCAAGCAGTGAGATGGAAGAGCGCTTAAAAGGGTATGAGATAGGCGCTAATGACTTTCTGATTAAACCGATAGAAGTACAGGAGCTGCGTAAGAAGGCCAAGTCCATCGTTAAACGCGGCAAGAAAAGACGAGAAGATAAGGCTAGTACTGAGAGCAATTCTCAACTTATCCAAGCGGTCATTTCCGATCTCACAGAGCAAGGAATTTTAATTCACTATTTCAGGGCATCATCGAAAACCAGCAGTATTTCCTCACTGTTAAATCTGATTGTAAAAACCGCTTCTAATTTCGGTATCAACAGTTCTGTTCAGGCAAAGTATGTTATGAATGATATTGAGTACCGTCAGGCAGTGTCAAATGAAGTCACTATTTCAGCGCTTGAACGAGAGTTACTCGACCGCCTTGAATACTCAGAGCGAATCATGACCAGAGGTAAACGGTTGTTCCTTAATTATCCACCTTTTACACAAATCATTAAGAATATGCCGGATGATCCCGCCCAGGCCGGGCGCTTCAGAGACCATTTGGCAATAATTCTGGAAGCCGCTGCAAGTCAGTATCGGGATATTGTAAAAACTGATGAAGTGAATTTAATGATACAGGAGCTTGAAGTCGTACAAAAAAGAGCAGACTTAGAGAATCAGACGAAAAATCGTCAGGTCCTCGATACACTGACTGAGTTGGTTGATTCTGTCGAAAGTAAAATTTTTGAATACGGCTTGACCGAAGAGCAGGAAAGCGAGCTGTTGCAGTTGTTCCGTAAGAGCACCGATAAAGCCTACGATACGATTGATAATGCAATGACAACTGAGAATCTGCGTTTAATCATGCAGCGATTAAAAGCTTTGCGTGAACTGAGTCAGTCCCAGGACGAAGAGGCAGAGAGTATTGTGGACGTGGAGTTGTTTTAAGTCAGCTTCTGTTTGCGATTAAACTCATAAACTGCTTTTGCTTTGGCCAGATATAGTTTTAGGAGCGTTAGCCAGCAGTCAGGCGGCACGGCAGGTCAATGACATTTTCGTGACAAAAGGGTAAGCTTAGCAAAACTCATTGGACCTGTTTGATTGCCCGTTGCCGTGGCTGACAGGCCATTTGCTAAAGAGAACCGATAACATGAATGCAAAAGTCGTATTAAGTGGTGTGGGTCTGTGGACGCCGCCCTATAAAATTACTAATCAGGAATTGGTTGAAAGCTATAACGCTTGGGCTGAGGCCTACAATCAGAAACATCAGGCGCAAATTGAAGCTGGCGAACTGACTGCCAAACCGTTTTCCAGTGCCGAATTTATTGAAAAGGCTTCCGGTATTAAAAGCCGCTATATCTATCGTAAGGAAGGCGCGCTGGATATTGAACGGATGCGCCCGAAGATCCCGGAACGCGGCGAAGGCGAGTTGTCGAATCAGGCGGAGATTGCCATTGAGGCGGCTAAACTGGCCATGGCCGATGCCAACAAAACTGCTGCCGAGATTGATGCCGTCATTGTTTCCTGTGCATACACACAACGTTCTTACCCGGCGATTGCCATCGAAGTGCAAAACGAACTGGGTATTGATGGTTTTGGTTTTGATATGCTGGTGGCCTGTTCAGCGGCTACCTTTGGCATGCATCGGGCCTGGGAAATGATCGCATCGGGCAATGCCAAATGTGTATTGGTGATTAACCCGGAGCTGGTTTCACCTCAGGTTAACTATACCGATCGCGACAGTCATTTTATTTTTGGAGATGTAGCAACGGCAACCATTCTGGAAACTGCCGAAACGGTTAACACTGATACTGCTTTTGATATCCTCAGTACCAAAGCAAAAACCATGTACTCCAATAATATCCGCTCGAATTTTGGCTATATGAGCCGGGCCAATGATGCGGATCCCTTTGGTCCGGATAAGCTATTTCATCAGGCTGGCCGCCGGGTATTTAAAGAAGTCTGCCCCATGGCGGCTGAACACATTGCCAGCCATCTTGGCCAACATGAGCTAACGCCAAACAAAGTTAATCGCTGGTGGTTACACCAGGCCAACATCAATATGAATACGCTGATTTGCAAAAAGCTGCTGGGCCGGGATGCCAACAGTGAGGAAGCCCCAATTGTTCTGGATGAGTATGCCAACACCGCTTCGGCGGGCTCGATTATCGCTTTCGCCCTGCATCATCAGGATCTTGCCAGTCAGGACGTGGGCGTTATTTGTTCCTTCGGCGCCGGTTATTCCATTGGTAGTCTGGTTGTCCGCAAAAGGTAGCTGGAAGCTACAGGCAGATTGTGATAGAAAATAACCAATAAATAGAGGGGGTTAAACTTCCCCCTCTTTGGCAGTATCAATAAATACTGCGGCCCACCACAACTGCCCCGGGGCAACAGTAGGACAACAAATGATTGCAGATATTGGCTACGGCCTGAATAGTTTTGGTTACCTGGTATTGTTGTTACTGCTGTTTACGGTGCGTAAACCGGGGCTGGCGAAATACATGCTTAGCCTCGCCACACTGGTTACGCTGGTTTGGTCTCTGAGCTTTGTGTCGCTGTTAAGCGGTCCGTTAAGTGTCCTTCATCTGCTCCAGGCTGATACGATTAAGCAGGGCATCTGGCTGCTGTTTATTGCCAGCTGTCTGAAAAATGATTTTGCTAATATCTGGCAGGTGCTGCGCCAGCCGGCCACCTTATTTGCGTTGTTGGTTCCGGCCATAGCACTGTTAAGCCCTTGGTTTATACAGGTGGACATTACCTGGCATTTCCTGATGCAAACCCTGATAGCACTGGAAGTGCTTATTCTGCTCGAAGTGCTTTACCGTCAGGTTGGGCAGGATCAATGGGCGTATAAGCCACTGGCGTTGTATTTAGGCGCGACCAATCTGTTTGAGTTTGTTTTTTATGCTAACTCCACCATGATCGCCAGTGTGGAGCCTGGATTTATTGCCGCCCGAGGGTATATCTACCTGTTAATGTTACCGTTTCTGGTAATTGCGACACGGCGGATAAAGCACTGGGGCGTGAATATTTTTATCTCCCGGGATGTAGTACTGCATAGTTCATTGCTGCTGGTAGCCGGGGTGTATCTCTTTATCATGGCAGCCATGGGCTACATTATCAGCTACCTGGGCTGGAGCTGGGGTTACACAGTGCAAATTATACTGATTGCGCTGTCGCTGGTTATGCTCGCTACGCTGTTTTTATCCAATACATTTCGTACCCGCATTAAAGTATTTATCACCAAGCATTTCTTTGCGAATCAGTTTGATTATCGTGAAGAGTGGGTAAAACTGACTAATGTACTGTCGCAAAACGATCAGTCGTTACCCAGTGTGTACCAGGTGGCACTGGAAGGCGTGATGGGGGCGATCAACTACGACAGTGGCGCACTCGTCAAAAAGCAGGGGCCAGGCTTTCATGTAGTGAGCAGCCATCACTTTATGCCGTTATCCGAGGTGGAGTGGACGCTTAAGCCCTTATGGGATTATTGTGAAAAAACCGGCTGGCTAATCGACCTCGATGAGTATCGCACCAAGCCTTATGTTTATGAGGGGCTGAACCTGTCTAATGAAACGGTCGAAACGACCCGATTGCAACTGGTTATTCCGTTTATTCGCGAAGGCAATATGTGGGGGCTGGCCTTGCTGTGCGCCGTGGATCGGCCAAAAGTGTCGCTCAACTGGGAAGTGCGTGACTACCTAAATGCCGTAACTAACCAAATTGCTAATGTTATTTATCTTCATGAAGCGGCACAATCACTGGCAGAGAATGCACAATTCGCGGCCTTTAATCGTATGGCAGCCTTTGTTTTGCACGATCTCAAGAATGTACTGGCACAGATAGACTTAATCCTGTGTAATGCAGAGCAGCACAAAGGTAACCCTGAATTTATTGAAGATACCTTCGAAACCCTGCATCATACCAAAGCACGGATGGACAGGATGCTGCGCCAGCTTACAGAGAAACAGGTAGAAGAACGGGGCGCCGACGCCACGCATACCTTGTCACTGTTAATTAAGCAGGTGATTGATAAGCGATGTCAGTCTTTATTACCGCTGCCGCAGGTAGTGATTAGAGAAGAAACCGACGTTGTGGTAGATCAGGATAAGTTTGCCAATGTGATGTATCATCTTATTAGCAATGCTCAGCAGGCCTGTGCCGATGACGGTGAAATTGAAGTCATGCTGGTACTGGACGCCGAGCGGCAACACCAACTCGTGTTTATTGAGGATAATGGCACGGGGATGGATGAAGAATTTTTAAAGCATCGCCTGTTCAAACCCTTCGATACCACTAAAGGTAACGCGGGAATGGGCATCGGCGCATATGATGCAAAAACCTATATGGAATCGATAGGCGGATATTTACAGGTACAAAGCCAGCCAAACATTGGCACTTGCTTTACCCTGGGCTTTCCCATTCAGTAAAACGTCAATATCGAGCAGAATAAAAACGGAAACAGTGTATGAGTGACACCATCCTGGTAGTTGATGACGATTTAGGTATTCAAAAGCAGTTAAAATGGAGTTTAACCGACTTTAATGTGGTTTTCGCCGATGATCGTTCCTCTGCAATTGCGCAGTTACGTCGGTTTGAACCCAAAGTGGTGACTCTCGATTTAGGCTTACCGCCTGATCCGGCCAACGCCTCAGAAGGCCTGAAAACCCTGGAAGAAATTCTGGCTCTGGCGCCCAATACCAAGGTCATTGTGGTAACCGGCAATAACGATAAAGAAAACGCGTTGAAAGCCATCGACTTTGGCGCCTATGACTTTTATCAGAAACCCATCGATTCCGACACGATAAAGCTGCTCATCAATCGCGCCCTGAACCTGGCCAAGCTGGAAGATGAAAACCGGATCCTGGCTAAAACAAGACCGGCCATGGGGCGGATTATCGGCAACAGTGACGCTATCCAGACCGTAATGCGCAAAGCGGAAAAAATTGCCGGTACCGATATCAGCACCTTATTACTGGGCGAAAGTGGCACCGGTAAAGAAGTCTTTGCCCGCACCATTCATGAGCACAGCCCGCGCAAAGACCAGCCTTTTGTGGCCATCAACTGTGCCTCAATCCCGGAAAACCTGCTTGAGAGTGAGCTATTCGGTTACGAAAAAGGCGCCTTCACCGGCGCTAATAAAACCACCGTAGGTAAAATCGAAACGGCACAGGGCGGCACGCTGTTTCTGGATGAAATTGGTGATATGCCCATTGGCCTACAGGCAAAGATGTTGCGATTCCTGCAGGAGCGGGTGATCGAGCGGGTTGGCGGCAGAAATGAAATTCCGGTGGATATTCGGGTGATTTGTGCCACCCACAGAGATATTCAGACCATGGTGGGGGAAGAAACCTTCCGTGAGGATTTATTCTATCGTATTGGCGAAATCCCGATTAATATTCCGCCACTAAGGGAACGTGAACAGGATATCGTATTACTGGCGCGTACTTTTCTGAATCAATACCGCGAAGAATTTAATGCCAAAGCCAAGAGCTTCAGTGATGGTGCAATAAGAGCCATGCTGGCCCATCGCTGGCCGGGCAACATTCGCGAACTGCAGAACAAACTCAAATCTGCCGTCATCATGGCTGAAGGCACGGTTATTCAGGCCGACGATCTGGGCCTGCTCGAGCCTTCGGAAGATTTTGAAAGCGAAATCCTCAACCTGCGCGAAGTGCGTGAACAGGCTGAGAGTAAAGCTATCCGTAAGGCTTATCAACGAGCCGACAAGAACATGTCTAAGACCGCGGAGTTACTGGGTGTAACCCGACCAACCTTGTATTCATTGATCGATAAGTATCATCTGGAAGATTTGAAAACTGGCGTTTAGTAGCTGTTGCGCCGGTTGCTCCCCGGCGCTGATTAACTACTCTTTTCCGCCCAGCTAATGGCTGATAGATGGTTGAGAGAGGTTTGTATTCGGGTCGGCGGTAAATCAAACTTTTCTTCCAAACAGGATTTTGGCTGGTCAGGGGCATCTGATTTCTCACCGGTTAAGCCAATCCAGCAGTCCTTTCCGGACCGTTTCGCCGCATACAGGCATTCATCCAGCAAACCAAAATAGCAGTCCCAGTCGAGTCGGGCTGGTTCACTGGGATACAGGGGCAGTACACAAAAGCCAATTGAACAGGTGATATGGATGCTGTGCTGCTGGCTAATCTGGAAATCATGATCGTGGATCCCCTGACGTAGTCTGTCTGCCAGGGCAACCGCCTCAAGCCGGTTGGTATTGCGGCATACCGCCAGAAACTCTTCACCGCCCCAGCGGATAAGCATGTCTGATGGCCTGAATACCGAGCGCATTACTTTCGCCAAATCGGTAAGAATACGGTCGCCCGCCATATGCCCGTAGGTGTCATTAATGTGTTTAAAATTATCAATATCGAGCAGAAAACAAAGCATGTCTGAAGGGCTGTTGGTCAGTGTGCACTCACGGGATAACAGATACGCCTGCTGGGCGCGATTGATTTCCTGTGGTAACTGGTTATTCAGGTACTGACGGTTGTACAAACCGGTGAGCGGATCCATCAGGCTGGCCCGCTCCAGCGCAATGTAGGCATTTTCCAGCTCGGCATTTTTAGATTCCAGTTCCTGGGTGCGCCTGCGCACTTCACGCTTTAAAAAGCGCGAACGCTGACTGTGGTTAAACCGGCTCCAGATTAAGAACACCAGTAAGGTGACAGCAAACAGCGACGCATAGAGCATCCGTACTTCCAGTTCCTGCTGTTCTGCTTTGGCCAGCTGAATGGCCTGATTTTTATTCAGTAGCTCCAGCGATTGAGCCTGACGCTCAACATCCAGCTGTGATTGGAGGTACAACAGTGCCAGCGAGCGGCGTTGCTCAAGACTTTGCTTCTCGAGCTGTTGCTGGCGCTTAAGAGCATTAAGTGCTGCGGCATAATTTTCGCTTTGTTCATGCATTTGCATTTTTACCGTTTCAAACCGTGCCTGAGTAAGTAACTCACCTCTCTCTATAGCTTGTTGCAAACCCTGGTCGATGTGGTTAGTGAGAGCCTGTTGGTCTTTGCCAAGATAGGCCTGTGCCAGGTTTAAGTGCAGCTCGGTAAGCAGGGTAGTGCAGTTATATTCAGTCGCTTGTTGAAGTTTTGACTCAAGCAGTTGAATGCCGGCTTCCGGCTGATTCTGGCTGAGCAGAATATTACCCAGACTGGAGTCTATTTTGGCCACATCGCATTGTGCTTCTAACTGGTTAAACTGTTCTTTGCTCTGTTCCAGATGGCGCCGGGCATTATCAAAATGCCCCATCTGGATATTTACCTGGCCAAGGTGATAATCGAGCTCTGCTTGCAGGCTTTTTATTTGCAGGGTATCGATCAGTACAGCGGCATCCTGCAGGTACAGCATGGCTTCATCGTTTTTATCGATTTCACTGTATACCCGGGCGATTTGCATCAGAGTAGACGCTGTAGCCTGGTTGTTGTTTTCCTGCCGGAGTAACGGTAATGCTCGCTCTAACTGACTTAAAGCACTCTCAAACTGGCCTAACTGCCGCAGGGAAATACCGACTTCCAGCTGTTGCAAGGCAATGCCGTCGTAGCGGCCCTGCTGATGATAGATGTCTTTGGCGAGGTTAAAGTAACCCAGAGCAGACTGATAGAGCCCCATCACCCGATAGGTTCTGCCAATATCTGTATACAAATCGGCCATACCAAGGGGCTCTCTGGCGCCTTTAAAAAAGTCCAGGGCACGCTGAAACTGCCGCAATGCCAGCGGGTAATTATTCTTAATCAGTGAGATGTGCCCTAAGGCGTGCGCGCCCGTAGCAGAGGCTCGTTGATTTTGTTCTGACTCGGACAGTGCTAATTGTTCGCGGATTTGGCGTTCGGCTTCCTGGGTATCGCCCTGATTTACCAGTTTCTCTACATTGAAGCCGCTGGCATAAAACGCGTGTCCATCCATTGAAACGTGGCGCACAGAGTGCGCGAATCCGGGTACAGAGCAGCACAGCAAAGACAGCAACAGGCCTACACGGTTTAACATCATTACTTTCTACACCGCCCTGTGACGTAAGACGCGCGACTCCATTACTGCGCTGTCATGTCGTATTGATACTAAAGTTTACTCTTTTATTATGGTGTTATTTTGAGGTTCGTTTAAAAAATAATCAATAGCGCGAGCCAGTTTTCTGCCGCTTAATCAAAATTGAGACTGGCGTAGCGCTGGATCCAAAGCCTGATCAGTTTTGATTTTGCTATACCGCTATGCTCTGACAGTTGCTGAAGCTGGTCTATACATTCCGGCGTCAGCGTAAAAGTTGCTCTGCGCATTGGCTCGTGGTGGGAGTCGTTAGCCTGCCGCTCTGTAACAGCGGCAAGGGGCACTACCACACCACTGGCATAATGCAGTGCGTCCTGAATAAATTCCTCTGCACTGACATTTTTAGTTGCAGTTCGACTAGCTCGCGGCGTAGAGCGAGACAGGTTTATCAGACTCATGTTGTTCCCCTTTACGTCGGGCCAGTAACTCTTCAATGATACTGCGAATTTCCACGGCAGCTTTACCATCGGCTTCACTTTCCAGCACCGAACGTCCGGACTCCTCTGAGTCGTCATACATGTTGCGGCTAAAGGTAACGGAATTTAATACTGGTACTTCAAAGGAGCGACACACCTCTTTGGCTTCCAGAATCCTTGACGCCAACGAAGGCAGTGAAGGACACTGAGTAATAACAAAAGCAGCGTTCATGCGCGGGTTGACCATCTTACAGGTCGACAAAATGTCTTCCATGTGCGGTACCGTTTTCAGGTCGCGGCGCTTGGGACGCAATGGAATTAAGATATGGTCGGCAACCGCCATAGACGATCGCAGCGCCAGGTTATCCTGACCACCACAGTCGATAACCACATAGTCGTAGTGCTCTTTAAGGCTTAACAGCTCATTGCGGATCTTGCCGTAAAGCTGGATACAGTTGATGGAAGGCAGCTCTTCGTTGCTGCTTCGCTCCTGGGCCCAGTCTGACGTGGTTCGCTGGGGGTCACAATCCACCATCAGTACACTGGCTTTCTTCTCACAGCGTAAATATACGGCGATGTTCTGTGCAAGACAGCTTTTGCCGCTACCACCTTTTTCGCCACCAACTAAAATCATCATTGTTCAATCCTCATTAAGTAATCGCAATTACGTAATAAAAAAGTGAACTGACTGTCGGTGTCGCTGGCTTGCCGGGGGAAGCAAGCCGACGTCACCTCACAGTGTTCGGTAACCCCGCTATCCTATCTTTCGACGTAGACCGGAGGTTTTGCGTCACACCCTTTCGGCGTGTTTTGCCTTTTTCATGTACTGCGGGATGCTCATATAGCACCCGTTGATTCCTGTTCAAATAATAGAGTATCGGGTTGCTGGCATCCATTCACAGCGGGCATTGAAATTTATATTAAGGGATTAATGCGTATACCCTAGCTGGTAAGGGTAATTCTTATTTGCGTTTAAATATTTTATTTTCAATCGTTAATTGTGATTAGCATGATTGGTATTTACCGCTGGTTCTCTGCACTGTTAGGGTTATACTTATCGAAACTGTTAAGGAGAATGTAATGACACACCCCATTGATAAACCTTCTTATGAAGGAAAGAAAGTACCTGATGTGACCTTTGCCATTCGGGAAGGTGAGCAGTGGATTAATCGTACTACCGACGATATTTTCGCCGGCAAAACCGTAGTGGTTTTCTCCCTGCCAGGTGCTTTTACGCCGACTTGTTCGTCGACTCACCTGCCACGTTATAACGAGTTGGCCGACACATTCAAAGATCACGGTGTAGATGAAATTGTTTGTATTTCAGTGAATGACACCTTTGTTATGAATGCCTGGGCAGCGGACCAGGAATCAGACAATGTGTCGCTGGTACCTGATGGTAACGGTGAATTTACCGATGGCATGGGAATGCTGGTGGACAAAGCTGATTTAGGCTTTGGTAAGCGCAGCTGGCGCTACTCGATGCTGGTAAAAGACGGCGTAGTGGAAAAAATGTTTATTGAGCCGAACAAACCGGGCGACCCGTTTGAGGTCTCAGACGCTGATACCATGCTATCCTACATTGCGCCTAATGCAGTGAAACTGGAGCCGGTTTCCATTATTACCAAACCAGGCTGTCCGTATTGTGCGAAAGCCAAAGCGCTGTTGCAGCATAAAGGCTTTAAATACGAAGAAATCGTCATGGGGCAGGGCGCTACGCTGACGACATTAAAAGCTATCAGCGGCCGTGACACAGTACCCCAGGTATTTATTGGTGGTAAGCATATTGGCGGCAGCGACGATCTGGAAGCTTATTTCGCCGAATAGCGTTATAGTAAACTGATAAAAAACTCGCCAATCGGCGAGTTTTTTTGGTTTAAAGACTTAGTTACAGCTGCGGGGCGTCGAAGTCCTCAGGCTCATCGGTATAAATACACACGTTCCAGTCTTCAGCCAGGCCGTCCTCGGCCTGACAATAAGTAGCAAAGAAATCACTGATTTCCTGACGCTGACAGTGAGCTTCGAAGCTGGCCATATCGGCCCAGATTTCATTAAACGCAATGGGAAAGCTGTTGCCTTCGGCGAACGGACTGGTGATATGGCGGGTAACGATATACTGAATACAGCCATCTTCTCTTAGCGTGTTGGGCTCGAGGCTCTGGAGCACTTTAAACAGCGCTTTTTCTTTGCCGGGTTTGGGTAAAAACTGGGCGCTACAATACACTTTCTTTGACATGAGTAATCCTTAACAGGCGTGGACTTTGTTTTTTTATAGTCTCAGTATGGCGATTCTGGTCCTGAAGTCAAAAGCTTACCTGCAATCTGTTTTTACTGACCTTTTATCGTTATTGCCCTCGTTATCGTCAATGGTTTTTGCCATAGTAGAAAAAACACAACAAATCAGGGGCAAACACTTTGAAACCTTCTTTTCTGACAACATTTACCTGCGCCACCAGTCTGTTGTTCTCGCTGGCAACCAGTGCGGCGCTATCCGGCGATGAGCTGCAGATGGCCGATTATATTGATGGCCGTAAAGAGGCAGCGATGAGCTTGCTGGAAAAAAGCGTCAACATAAATAGCGGCACCATGAACTTTTCCGGAGTCAGAAAGGTGGCAGACCAATTGATGCCGGAATTTGAGGCGTTGGGCTTTGACGTTTGGTTTGAGGATGGAGCCGCATTCAACCGGGCTGGCCATCTGATTGCCAGAATTGAAGGCGGCAAGGGCCCCAAAATGCTACTGATTGGCCACCTCGATACGGTGTTTGAGCCTGGCAGTCCGTTTCAAACCTTTACCCGGGTGGACGATAAGCATATTAAAGGGCCGGGCGTTGCCGATATGAAAGGCGGCAACATTATTATGCTCGAAGCACTGCGAGCACTGCACGCGGCAGGTAAGTTATCATCGATGAATATTATGGTGGTAATGACCGGCGATGAAGAGCTCAGTGGCCGGCCGTTAGCCTTGTCTAAAAAAGCCTTAATCGAAGGTGCCAAATGGGCCGATATTTCACTGGGCTTTGAAAATGGCGACGGTAATCCGGCCACTGCTAATGTCTCGCGTCGCGGCTCGGTAGATTGGGTGTTAACGGTTAAAGGCACGCCGGCGCATTCTTCCCAGGTATTTAAACCTACCGTGGGCGCTGGCGCGATTTATGAAGCCTCGCGTATCTTAACCAGCTTTTACGATAAGCTAAGAAGTGAACAATTACTTACCTTTAACCCCGGCAGAATTATGGGTGGCACCGAAGTTTCACACGATAAACTGAACAATAGCGGCAGCACATTTGGTAAAAACAATGTGGTTGCTGAACATGCTACTGTTACCGGTGATATCCGTGCGGTTTCGCAGGAGCAGTTAATTCGGGTTCAGCATAAAATGCAGGCCATCGTAAAACAGAGTCTGCCTAAAACCAGTGCGGTCATCGAGTTTGGTGAGGGCTATCCGCCTTTATCGCCAAAGCCGGGGAATCATGAGTTGCTGGGGATTTACAGCAAAGTCAGTCAGGATCTCGGCCAGGGCAGTGTCACCGCAGTGAATCCGCTTAATGCTGGCGCCGCCGATGTCTCCTTTACTTCAGAGTATGTGGAAATGGCCCTGGATGGTTTGGGTATGAGTGGCTCAGGAGGTCACACGGTAAATGAAACGGCGCTGGTGGGGGCCTTGCCTGCCCAGGCCAAACGCGCAGCTATTTTGATGTTACGTTTGAGTGAACGGTAACCCGCTATTGTTTTCCTGCCAATGATTGCAATTCTCAGGCAAGGCCGCCATAGTAGGCGCCCTTGCTGATTTTAATGGAGTCAACCAGTGAAGTCGTTGTTACATCTGGTCTGTCTGGCCACTACATTGTGTTTTTCTGCGCTGGCGACAGGGCAATCTCAGTTTGCACTGAATCAGTCTTTTGCCGCCCTGTACGAGCAGGAGCTCGGTAGTACGCAAAAGTGTCTGAGTTCGTCGGCGAATCGTTATGCGGTGTGTTCACCGGCGCTGCGAGGCGATGGTAATGCACCATTTATTTTGTTTCAGCAAACAGACAGCCCCATCGTTGTGCTCACCCACGGGCTCAGTGACTCTCCCTTTTTCGTCTCAGCGATTGCCGATGAGCTTTATCATTCCGGTTATACTGTTATCGCACCGCTGTTGCCAGGACATGGTCTGAAAGACGCTGATGCTGCGATGGAAGATGATCAACTGGCCGAACGCTGGCAGGCGCATCTGGCGAAAGTGGTGGAGCTGGCGTTGCAATCTACCGAGAAAGTGGTGTTAGGCGGCTTTTCTACCGGCGGTGCATTATCGGTGGATTACTACCTGTCTAATCCCGATAATGTGCAGGGCATTCTGTTATTTTCTGGCGCGCTGGCGCTCAATGGTAACGTGGAGTCACTTTCGAAGCTGTGGGGGATAAAGACGCTGGCGAAGTTGCTCGACGGTGACTATCTGACTAACGGACCCAACCCACAAAAATATCCCAAAGTAGCCAGCTTCGCAGGGCTTGAGTTAATGGAGCTCATTCGCAGTATCCGCGAACGTCTGGAGGAAGGCGCTCGGGTGGCGGTACCGGTTTTCGTGGCCCATTCTCAGGCCGATCAGACCACGCCTATCGAGGGCGTACAAAACCTGCTGACCTATGTGGATGCGGATAACACCTTTTATGTCATCGATGAACAGTATCAGCTGTGCCACGCGGATCTGGTTGTTAACCGTCTGCTGCTGGAGAAAATGGACTTTGATAAAAGTCGCGCCGATTTAAGCGAAACCTGCGCTATCCCTCAGGTTAACCCGCAGTTTTTTCCTATGGCGAGAGCCCTGCGCGGATTCGTAGAGTTTGCCCTGCCGAAATGACAGGGCTTAGTCCACACTAAGTTGTTTACCCTGGCAGGGCTAGCGGAGTTTAGCCCGCTGGTTCAGGAAAAAGCCCGCTGGAACAACCAGTAAAGACAGCACCAGCGCACTGGCCATGCCGCCCACCATTGGCGCTGCAATCCGACTCATTACCTCTGAGCCGGTGCCGGTACCACTAATCACCGGCAATAAACCTATCATTACCGTTAGTACTGTCATCAATACCGGGCGCACGCGTTTAAGTGCTCCTTCCTCAACAGCCTCACGCAGACTCGCGCTGATATCCACGTTAGCGACAGGGCGAATATGCTCGCAGGTGCTGTTAAGGTAAATCACCATGATGACGCCGATTTCAACAGCCACACCGGCCAGGGCAATAAAACCAACCCCAACTGCAACGGAAAGATGGTAATCCAGTGCATAGAGTAACCAGATCCCGCCGATAAGTGCCATGGGTAGGGTACCGAGTACCAGTACCACATCACTCAGACGGCGAAAGCTCATAAACAGTAAAATCACTATCACTGCCAGTGTCATCGGCACAACAAAGGTTAGCTTTTGCATGGCCCGTTCAAGATATTCATACTGTCCGGCCCACTGTAACGTGTAGCCAGCAGGAAGGTTGAGGTCTTTATCCAGCACGCCTTTGGCCTGTTTAACGTAACTCTCAATATCAATACCGGCTACATCAATAAAAGCATAACCGGTGAGCCGGGCGTTCTCGCTCTTAAGCGCTGGCGGGCCTTCGGCAATTTGAATATGGGTAATATCTCCCAGCGTGATGCGCTCCCCGCCAGGTGTAAGTACAGGTAAGCCTGCCAGCGCTTCCGGACTGTTCCGGTATTGCTGGGGGGAACGTAAATTAACCGAATAGCGGGCAATATCCTCCACCGTTGTGGTAATGGTTTTACCGCCTACGGCCGTGCTGATGAGTTGCTGCACCTGGGCTATTGTCAGTCCATACCGGCTGATAGCAAGACGGTCGATATCAATATCAATATACCGGGCGCCGGCAACCCGCTCGGCGTAGACCGATTCGGTGCCCTCAAGGTCGCCCAGCAATTTTTCAATATCGGTGCCAATGGCTTCGATTTGCTTCACATCCGGGCCAGAGATTTTAATGCCCAGCGGCGTTTTAATACCGGTGGCCAGCATGTCAATGCGGGTTTGGATCGGCATCACCCAGGCGTTAGTCAGGCCGGGGAAAGCAACAATGCTATTGAGCTCATCGCGTAAATCCTGACTGGTCAGCCCCTCGCGCCACTGCGATTTGGGTTTAAGCTGAATAAAGGTTTCAATCATCGTCAGCGGTGCAGGGTCAGTAGCGGTCTCAGCCCGGCCGACTTTACCCAATACGGTTTTAACCTCCGGCAGGGTGCGGATCAGTTTGTCGGTTTGTTGCAGGATCTCCCTGGCCTCAGCAATGGATACGCCGGCATAGGTGGTGGGCATATACATCAGGTCGCCTTCGTCGAGCGGCGGCATAAATTCGCTGCCCAGCTTCGATAGCGGGTAGAAACCGGCAAGTGTGATCAGCATCGCCATTAATAAAGTCACTTTAGGGAAGCGCAGCACGACTCTCAATGCCGGCTTGTAGGCTGCCTGAGCAATGCGATTAACCGGGTTTCGTTCCTCTGGCGCAATGTTACCGCGGATCAGGTAACCCATAAGTACCGGGATCAGCGTAATGGCCAGGCCCGCCGCCGCGGCCATGGCAAACGTTTTGGTGTAAGCCAGGGGCGCAAACATTCGCCCTTCCTGAGCTTCCAGAATAAATACCGGCAAGAAGCTCACTGTGATAATCAGCAAACTGAAAAACAGTGCCGGGCCCACTTCGGTGGCGGCTTTACTCACCAACTCCCAGCGATTAGCGTCTGGCGGCGCCTTTTCCAGGTGTTTGTGAAAATTTTCAATCATCACTATGGCGCCATCGGTCATTGCGCCAATGGCAATGGCAATACCGCCCAGCGACATAATGTTGGCATTGATACCCTGCCAGTGCATCAGCAAAAAAGCGCCCAGTATGCCCAGCGGCAGTGTCACCAGAGCCACCAGCGCGCTGCGTAAATGCAGTAAAAACAGGCCGCAGATAAGCGCCACTATCAGTAGTTCTTCAAGCAGTTTATCCCACAGGTTATCGATGGCACTGGCAATCAGGTTGGACCGGTCATAAACCGTGGTGATCTCTACGCCCTCGGGCAGGCCGGCCTGCAAGTCCTGCAGTTTTGCCTTAACCCCATCAATAGTTTGCTGAGCGTTTTCGTTATAGCGCATAACGATAATGCCGCCCACAGTTTCGCCTTCGCCATTCAGTTCGGCGATGCCGCGCCGCGGCGCTGGCCCCTCTTTAACATCGGCCACATCGGCCAGTGTTACCGGTGTGCCGGAGGTTGATAAGGCCAGGGTGATTTGCCTGATATCGTCCAGAGTTTCAATATAGCCATTGACCGTGACCATATATTCTGCTTCGGCCATCTCAATCACCGAGGCGCCTACCTCCTGGTTGTTCTGACTCACAGCCTGTTCCAGCTGGGCCATCGTCAGGTTATAGGCGTCCAGTTTGTAAGGGTCGGCGACGATCTGATACTGCTTTTTCATACCACCTACCGTGGCGACTTCCGACACCCCGGGCACCGATTGCAGGGCAAACTTCAGGTACCAGTCCTGCAGGCTGGTGAGTTCATCGATATCATGCTGTCCGCTCGGATCGCTTAACGCGTACATATACACCCAGCCCACGCCGGTCGCATCCGGGCCGAGCCTGGGCTTTGCCGAGGCTGGCAGGGTAGGCGCTACCTGGGAAAGGTATTCCAGTACCCGGGAGCGGGCCCAGTACATGTCGGTGTCATCATCAAACAGGATGTACACATAGGAGTCACCAAAGAAAGAAAACCCGCGAACAGTATGTGCGCCCGGTACCGACAACATGGCTGACGTGAGCGGGTAGGTGACCTGCTGCTCTACCACAGAGGGCGCTTGCCCGGGGTAGTTGGTTTGAATGATCACCTGCACATCGGATAAGTCCGGAATGGCATCCACCGGGGTTTGTTTCACCGACCAGATGCCTGCCGCGGTGAGCATCAGTGCTGCCAGCAACACCAGTACGCGATTGTTAAGCGACCAGTTAATGATGATTGCTATCATGACTGGCTCCTGCTATTGACCGGCATGGTCCATGTCATGCGACATGGCCATGGCAGGTTCAATATGGGTGATAACAAACTCGCCGTCTTTTATTTCAAACGTAAAGCGGATAGCCTGCTCCGGCTGCCAGTCAGCTGCGGCAATATGGCTGCTGAGGGTAAAGTCCATGGTGGCAGGTCCGCGTCCCCACTTTTCAATGGCGCCACGGGATATATTCATGGTGTGGTTTTGTTCATCAATACTGTTAATCGTGCCATCAACGGTAGCCGAGTGAATACTCGATTCAATGCTGTCGGTATCAATCGCAATAATCTCTACCATGCCATCGGTATTACGATTCAGCTCGGCATCAAGACGAATCCCGCTGTTAATTTCAGCCAGATTGACCTGCTCGCCAATGGCGAAGTCCATAGTCATTGCCGGCCAGTCCCAGGCGGCTACCGGCCCGTGGCTGGCGGTCACGGTGCCTGCCTCGCTATCAATAGCATCGATAGTTAAGGTTACCCATTGAGTGTCATTACTCTGGCTATCCTCCTCGCCCGAGAGCCTAGACAAGTCGGCGTCTACGGCACTTTCTGAATCAATCAGGAATAAGCCGTTCATCACCACTTCATCGCCTTCTTCAAGGCCTGCTGTGATTTCGGCATAGTCTGCAGTGATGCGACCTACCGCCACAGCTGTTGAGCGGAATTCACCGTTGCCCAGTGCCAGCACCACACGGTCGTTGGCGGCAGTTCTGATAAGTGCTGAGCGCGGAATACTCAGGCTTTCGTTACGCGGTGTATCGAAAGATATGGTGGCAAACATATTGGGTTTTAACCGGCCTTCCGGGTTATCCAGTACCAGACGCACTTTAAGCGTGCGTGTCTGGCTGTCGAGCTCCGGGTAGATAAAGTCTACGCGGGCAGAAAACGTTTCTCCCGGCAATGCCGGTAGCGTGACGTTTAGCTCTTGCTCTGTTTTGAGAATATCGGCGTAGCGCTGGGGAATGCTGGCGGTGATCCACACCGTCTTCAGGCTGGCAATGGCCAGCATGGTGGTGCCCGGCGTTACATAAAAGCCAGGCCGGATATTCAGGTTAGTAACGTAGCCCTCCTGTGGCACCTCAAAGGCGATTTGCTGTTGTACGTTACCGGTTTTATCCAGATTCTGAATAACCTTTGGCGGTAATTGCAGGGCCGTCAGTCTGTCTCTGGCAGCGTTAATTAATGAGCGATTATTGCGACTGCGGGCCAGCAAATATTCCTCCTGGGCATTTACCAGCTCAGGTGAATACAATGTGTATAAGATGTCGCCCTGGTTGACCGGCTGACCATCAGTGGTGACGGTAAGGCGTTCTACCCAACCACTCACCCGCGGATGGACGTGAATGATTCTGTCTTCGGCGACTTCTACAATGCCGCTGGCGGCAACCGCTTCAGATAGAGAGCGAGTGTGGGCCTTAGCAGTAGTCACTCCCAGGCTCTGGACAATTTGCGGGGAAATACTCACCGTTCCCGGTGTGGCGCTTGCTTCTCCGGCATAAACGGGGACCAGGTCCATGCCCATGGGCGATTTACCGGGCTTATCCCGGCGGTAACTGCTGTCCATTGGCGCTACCCAGTAAAGAATGTCCTTTTCCCCTTCGTTTGGGGCGGTAGTATTACCATCACCCTGTGGGACGTTAGCTGGTAATAACGCATAGCCAATACCCACCCCGGCTATCAGGGCAATAACAGGAACAATAAAACGGTTCATAGAAAACTCCCTCAAAGCGGTGAGATGGGATTAAGATAATAGTCAAGCCGGGTCATCAGCGCGGCCATGTCACCCTGCAGATTAAGTAATTTCATCTGGTCATCAATCAGCGCCAGGTGGCTTTGCATCACATCGGAAAAGTTGCCGCTGGCAGTGGTGTAAGCGTTAAGCGCGGCGTCGTAATGCTGTTGACGCAGCGGTAATAACGTTTGTTCATAACGGTTAATCCGCGAGTGCAGAGCAGGGTAACGGGCATAGAGCTGATTCACCTCACTGAGCTGTTGTTGGATCACCAGACGTTTTTCGGTTTCCAGGCTCTCTGTTTCGGCCACGGTGGCTGCCAGAGCGGCTTGCTTTACCTTGCGGGAAAATAGCGGTACATCAACACTCATTCCGACCGACACAAAGTCAGCCCGGGACGAGTTATTCATCGCATCCTGGCGATAGGCATAGCTGGCATTAAATTCCCACTGCGGGTCGAAACTGGATGCTACCTGCTGCTGTTTTATCTTCTGCACATTAATCATGGCATTGCGACTGATAACCAGCGGGTGTTGCTGTAAACGTTCTAATAGCGCCGACGTGTTGGCAGGCAACAGTGATTGCCCGATCAGGCTGGTTAACCAACGCTGATCGGCCTGATTCGGGGTGATGTTGGATAGCGTGGCCTGCTGCATTGGGGTCAGCCAGTTAGATAAACCGGCAATAGCGGTTTGCTGTGCAGAAGTCAGCGATTCCATACGGTCTTCGAGTGCCGTATGCAGGACTTCCATGCTCAGCACATCATACTGACTGGCACCTGAAGAACTGGCGTAGTTATTTTCAACGGCAGTGGTCAGTTGGTCCAGTAGTTGTAACTGCTCGGTAACCAGTTCCTTACTGTTGTGCAGAATAATAATATCAATCCACGTTAGGGTAATAGCCCGGGTAACTTCTGCTTTGCGCAGGTCACGTCGGGCGGGATGCTCGGCTGCTTTGGCCGCGAGCGCATCCCGTTGCAGGGCGACAGAGTCGCCACGGGGCAACATTTGGCTAACGCCCATTTTGAGCTGGGTCATGGCCTGTTCGTTAAGCGCAAATCCATCTGTAGGGACATTGAGCATTCCCACTGATATACGTGGGTCGGGCATGGATTGCACCGCATTACCCTGAGTTGTCAGCGCATGCTCGCTCTGTCGGCTTCTGGCCAGGGCATAATCTTCACTTAATGCTTGCGACAGTAATTGTGGTAACTGTGGCTGTTGGGCTTGCTGCGCTGTGGCTACTAACTGCCAGCAACTAAGTAAAATGCCTGCTGACACGACCTATAAAGAAGGAAGTTTCATACTTGCCTCAATGGTTAACTTTAAAAAAACGGGTACAGTTACCCGGTCACAATGCCTCAGGCATTGCACTGATAAGAGGTTTAGTTAACTCAGGCGTATTGGGGGACGAAACAGCGAGGTTGGGAAGCCGGAAAACGCCACTAGCGGTTTACCGACGATTTGGCTTGCAGCGGTTTTGACAATTAAGGGGGCAGATATGCCGGCCAGATAACTGACTAAATGGGAACTGGCATGCTCGCACTGGCAGCCACTTTTAGCGCAGGGTGAAGCTTGCTGACCGCAGTTATGCTGGGTATCGTTCTGGCAGCAATCTGCTGTTGCAGTGGGGTCTGTCTGTTCAGTGTGCACAGTGTGAACCGTTTCATCGCCCGATTGATGCATCATGCAATCAGTATTTTCTGCCTGCATAGTATGCGCTACCTGTGTTTCTGCCATACGCAAACTGTCTGCCTGACCAGAAGTCGGCAGCATGATCAGCATGCTTAGCAGAAAGTAACAAAGTAGTCGTTGCACTGAATAGTCCGGTAACTGTACTAACTTGAGTATACGATATTCATATCAGACAGGGAAATATTGATTTTGCTTTCACCGGGTAAACCCATTTACTGCTGATTTAACCCGGTGAAATAGCGTAATGTGCCGGGTTAATGCGCGCTAGCGTAGGCTTCCACCTCAGTCCATACGCGTAGCAGGTTTTCACCTAACAGCTTGGCAATGTCAGTTTCCGAGTAACCTCGATCCAGTAAGCCCTGCACCAGTGACGGGTAAGACGACACATCCTTCAGGCCAATCGGCAGTGAATCGCCAACGCCATCGTAGTCAGAGCCAATGCCCACATGGTTAATGCCAATAAGGCCCACTACGTGGTCAATGTGGTCGAGTACATCGGCTAATGTGGAGTAAGGGTAAGGGTTTTCCTTACTGTAATTATCAGCAAAATTCGCTACTTCTTCACTGTCTGCGCCAAACTCTTTGATCAGGGCATTGCGTTGTTTAGTGCGATTATCACTCCACATGCGCGCTTCTTTGGTGACAAAACCGGAGCCAAAGTTAATCATTACCACACCGCCGTTCTCGCCCAGCTTCACCAGCATATCGTCGGTCATATTGCGTTCAAAGCCCGGAGTGAAGGTACGTAATGAAGAGTGGGAGGCAATCACGGGGGCCTTGCTGATTTCGATAGCCTGGTAAAAGGCGTCATCTGATACGTGGGAGATATCCACCATCACGCCGATGTTGTTCATTGCAGTTACCAGCTCTTTACCAAAAGGACTCAGACCATTCCACTTGCGGCGTATGTCGTAGGATGAGTCGCTGATATGGTTAGCCCTGGAATGCGCCAGCGTGATATAGCGAATGCCGCGCTGATGAAAAATTTCGAGGTTTTTCAGGTCGCCCTGGATTGGCGAGCCATTTTCCATCCCCATAGGCAGAGAAATCAATCCTTTCGCAAATTGCTCACGGACGTCCTGCGGGCTCATGGCAATGGCAAACTTATCCGGGGCACGCGCTGTGATGGCCTCCACGTTGTCGATGAGCATATGAGCAAGCTGCGTCGACTCATCTGAGTCATCGAGACTGGCAGGCACGTAAATCGACATAAATGGAGCATTCAGGCCGCCGCTGACAGCGCGGGGATAATCGAAATCGCCGCCCTCGGTGGCCTTGGTGACATCCACCCATTTATTATGCACACGGTAAGGTACATCAATGTGTCCATCCACAATAATATAACGTTGAGCAATGTCCTGCGCCGTGGATAAGCCCTTAGGCGGCTGACCGGGTGCAGACGTCGACTGGCAGCCGGTTAATAGTGCGAGTGCAGTAACACTACCCAGCAAGAAAGCGTGCTTCATGGTGTAAATCCCTGTAAGTGACGTTAGATGGTATTTTTCTATAAACCTATCATGATTTTTTGATTTACTCACGTGGTGGTTTATTCAGAAAGGTGTTTGTTTGCTTTAATATTTTATTCATCTTGTATGGTTACCCTCTTATCGGTCTTACCGTAGGGTGGCTGGACGCGCAAGTTCAAATACGCCATACTGCCCGGCGGTTGTCTGGCATCTGAGAAGCAACAGGTGGCGGGAAGTGTGGCCTGCACAGGATGGACTACCTGTGATGGTCCACGCATAAAACCGGCACCATAGCGGGTATCGTAAATAAAACACCAACTTGTTGGTATGCGCCCCTTGAATAATGTCGCCAGACCCTCATTAACTAAAAAATAACAGGTGTTGGTGTCTGATACGGATACCAGACCACACATTACAATTGAATCGAGATAGTACTTATGGCAATGAATTTTGTACCGCTGGATAAAAATACACATAAAGATCTGAAAGTAGCGGTAGATCCTGCTTTTCCATACGCGAAAAACACCCACCTGGCCGCGGCATCAATTCGTGAATTTGCACAATTAGCCGGCGCTATGCCACTGGTGTTCATCCAGGATCCTAAAACTAATAAACACCACGTTGTAGCAATGCTGGGCATCGAGCCAGGCCAGAACCTGTTTTTACAGGATGGCAAATGGAATGCGCCGCATATTCCAATGAACATCATTCGTTACCCGTTCGACGTGCGTCCTGACGGCGACAAGCTGGGCGTTTACATTGATGAAAACAGTGACCTGATCAAAGAAGAAGGTCAGCCATTGTTTAAAGAAGATGGCAACCCATCTGACTTCCTGAACAACCGTCAGCAATTGCTCGGCGACCTGGCAAACAGCGAAATGCTGACCCAGCAGTTCGTGTCAAAAGTGGTTGAACTGGACTTATTAAACCCAATGCAACTGCGCGTTCAGTACAGCAACGGCCAGGGCCGCAACGTTGGTGGCATCCTTACCATCGACGAGAAGAAACTGGTAGAGCTGGCAGACGAGCAAGTGGTAGAACTGCACAGAGCTGGGTTCATGGGCGCACTGTACGCCATGATGCTGTCTTTAGGTCAGCTGAACCGCCTGATCGAGCTTTCTACCAATGCTGAAAGTCCAATCAAAGCCATGCAAATGGAGCCAGCGCCGGCAGAACAAGCCGAGGCTGCACCACAGCAGTAAGCTACTGCACGGCAAAGAAAACCAAAAAGGGTGGGCGAGAGCCCACCTTTTTTATTGATACTCAGTTAACCAGAACCATCCTGTGGAACACCTTTCATGTCACTCACTCTAGTAAATCCCAGCATAAAATTATCGGCGACCTTAACCGTTGAAGCTCCGACTCTGACTATCGCAGAGGGGCAGCACACCATTATCAGTGGTCTTAATGGCAGCGGTAAATCGGTACTGGCAGCGGTGCTGGCCGGAGAAGGGAAAGTGCTTAGTGGCGAACGGCAATCAGGTGGCCGTTGCGGCTGGGTGAGTGTGGGAGAACAACAGGCAGTGATTGAAGCGGAACGCCGTAAAGACGACGCCGATATCCTTGATGTGGTGCCAGTCCCCAGCACGGCTAAAGAAGTTATCCTGGACGGCCTTACCGACGAACAAAGCGTAACAGAAGCGCTGAACGAATTAGCCGGGTTACTGGGTATTAGCAGCCTGCTTGAGCGGGAGTTTCTTGCCCTGTCCACCGGAGAGACGCGCAAGGTGTTATTAGCCAGGGAGCTGCTTAAGAAACCTGACTGGCTGGTGCTGGATGAGCCCTTTGATGGCCTTGATGTTGAAACGGTAAGCAGATTTGCCCAATACCTTGATAAGCTCAGCACCCGTTGTACGCTGATTATGGTGGTCAATCGGGTAAGTGAAATACCTGTTTGGGCACAGCGCTTGTTGTTCTTACAAAATGGTCGCATCGCTTGGCAAATTGAAGGCGACACGCTTGATGACACTACACTGCAGCCGCTCAGACAAATTATGCATATCCAGCAAAATGTCGAAAAGCTGCCGGAACGCGACAGTGATTGCCATGCGCCCCGGCGCAGCGACCCTAATGCGCCGCTGGTCAGACTGAATAACGGCCGGGTTGCCTGGGGTGACAATGTGGTGTTTGAGCAGCTTAACTGGACTATCTTGCCGGGTGAGCACTGGCAGGTAATTGGCCCGAATGGCTCGGGGAAAACCTGCTTACTGACGCTAATCACCGGTGACAACCCACTTTGTTACAGCAACGATTTGAATGTGTTTGGTTATCAACGCGGCAGTGGCGAGAGCATCTGGGACATAAAACAACACCTCGGCATTATTTCCAACAGTTTGCACCTGCAGTACCGGGTTAACTGCTCGGTTGCAGACGTTGTGTGCTCTGGTTTTTACGACAGTATTGGCTTGTATAAAACCCCCACCGACAGGCAGCGTCTGCTGTGCCGGGAATGGTTGGTTGCGGTTGACCTGGAACAAGAAGCGAAAACGCCGTTTCAGTCATTATCATTTGGCGATCAGCGTTTACTGCTCATCGTGCGGGCGATGGTGAAACATCCAAGCCTGTTGATTCTTGATGAGCCGTGCAATGGCCTGGATGAGATCAACCGCAGCAAGGTGCTGGCCATGCTCGATTTACTGGCTCGGGAAGGCAATACCACGCTGCTGTATGTTAATCATCACAGCGAAGATAAGATCCCGGCGATCAAAAACACGCTGAATATGCGTGATTACCAGCCGCAATAAATTTTTTTCGCCGCTGATCTCAGACCTTTTTAGAATTAAATCCCCACTTCCCCTTAGCTTTTCTTCTAAGGGGGACGGTTTTTCCCACTTTTCCCCCTTTTTCCTTCTTTCTAATCAGCCACTTCAGCGCAAAGCCCGAAAATAAGGGATTTTCCCCCATTTTGTTACTCGTCCTGTACGGCGCGTTTTTGCTTGACAGTGGGGAGGAATGATACCTAAACTGTCAAAAGTGGGTAAAAGTGGCAAATAGTGGATCATATAATCAACGTTTTGCAGATTAGATCTCATAAAACACGAATAATAAGATCAATACACAAAAGGCTAGGGGAATGTTCCGCGGCGCTAACGCAATCAATCTGGATTCCAAAGGGAGACTGGCTATACCGACAAAGCATCGGCAGCCCCTTCTGGATGATTGTGCCGGACAACTGATCTGCACCATTGACACACAACAAAGCTGTTTGCTGCTTTACCCGCTTCCCGAATGGGAAGAAATCGAACTCAAGCTGAGTAAGTTTTCCAGCAACATTGAGCAGGAAAGACGAAAGATTCGTTTATTACTCGGCTACGCCATTGACTGCGAAATGGATAAGAGCGGTCGTGTGCTCATTCCTGTACCCCTACGTAATCATGCCAAATTAGACAAAGAAATTCTGCTTGTTGGCCAATTAAATAAATTCGAAATCTGGAATTCAGAAATCTGGGCTAAACGTATCGAAGAAGATATGGAAGTTGAGCGTTCTGGTAACTTTGAGCTCACTGAGCGTTTACAGGACTTCTCACTATGACCGCATCGTTTTCGCATACCTCTGTACTCCTGCAGGAATGCCTGGACGGCCTGGCCATCAAAACAGACGGTATTTATATCGATGCCACCTTTGGCCGTGGTGGTCATTCAGGTGAGATCCTTAAACAACTGGGCAGCAATGGCCGTTTAATTGCGTTTGATCGCGATCCCCAGGCTATTGAAGCCGCCGCCCGGTTTGCTGACGACGAACGATTTGAGATTGTGCATTCGGCGTTTGGCGACATGGCTGAAGTGATTGAGCAAATGGGCCTGACGCAGCAAATTGATGGCGTATTAATGGATCTGGGGGTGTCTTCACCCCAGTTAGACGACGCCGAGCGTGGTTTTAGCTTCCTGCGCGACGGACCACTGGATATGCGCATGGATACGTCACGGGGCCTGAGTGCCGCAGACTGGCTGAACAGTGCTGATGAGCAGGATATTACCCAGGTAATTAAAGAGTTTGGCGAAGAAAAATTCGGCAAGCGAATCGCTCATGCGATCGTCAATTACCGTCAGCAGCAACCGCTGGCCCGCACCAGTGAGTTAGTGACTATCATCGACCAGGCTATGCCGGTCAAAGACAAATTCAAGCACCCGGCTACCCGCACTTTTCAGGGCATTCGAATTTACATCAACGCGGAGCTGGAGCAACTGAGGGTGGGCCTTAAAGCCGCAACCGGTATTTTACGTCCGGGCGGGCGTATGGCTGTGATTTCCTTTCACTCGCTGGAAGACCGTCTGGTAAAACGTTTTATGAAGGAGCAGAGCAAGGGCAAAGCATTGCCACCGGGGCTACCGGTAACCCAGGCAGAAATCGACGCCGACAAAGTGTTAACCCTCATTGGCAAAGCCATTAAGCCTGGCGAGGAAGAACTCAAACATAACGTGCGATCCCGCAGCGCGGTACTCAGGGTGGCGGAAAAACGATGACCGGTTCGACGACCAACTTTAATTTCCTCCTCATCCTGGTTACCGAATTGACCCGCCATAAGCTGCGGGTTTTGTTGTTTATAGCGGTTATCGCCAGCGCCCTGGCGGTGATCCTCAGCACGCACCACAATCGCCAGCAAAATATTGCCCTGGAGGAGCTGATGCGAGAGAAAGATCAGCTCGACGTGGAATGGCGAAACCTGGTGCTGGAACAACGTGCCCTAACCGAGCACAACCGAATCGAAGCCATGGTTCAGAAGGAACTCGACATGCATCGTCCTGATGTGGATGACGAGGTTGTGGTGCGGATAAAATGACGGCGATCACATTAAAGAATTCCAAAGCCAGGGCTGGCGGGGCAAAAATTAATACCCGTCCGGGTCCTATGCAGTGGCGCTTCGTGCTGGTAGTGGGCATTATTGTTCTGGTCTTCCTGATCCTGGCGGTACGTACCGCTTTTATTCAGGTTATCGCCCCGGATGCACTGATTGAACAGGGGGACAGTCGCACCCTGCGAACCCGTAATACCCCGACATACCGCGGACTCATCACCGATCGTAACGGCGTAGAACTGGCCGTAAGTGTGCCGGTGAGAGCTATCTGGGCCGATCCAAAAATTATTAATGAGCAAAATGGACTCAATCAAACCCGCCGCTGGCTGGCGCTGGCCGAAGTGCTGGGGCAGGACGTTGATGAGCTGGTGGGCAAGGTCGGCAACCCGAAACGCCGCTTTGTGTATTTGCAGCGTCAGGTGTCGCCGGCGATGGCTGATTATGTCGAAAAACTGGAAATCCCGGGCGTTTATTTGCGTAAGGAATCACGCCGTTATTACCCAACCGGCGAAGTCGCCGCGCAGTTAATCGGTATTACTAACGTGGACGACAAAGGCATCGAAGGGCTCGAGCGGTTATACGACGACTGGCTTACCGGTTCGCCGGGCACCCGAAAGATTCGCCGCGATGCCAAGGGGCGTCAGGTGGAAGTGTTGGAGAGCAAAGATGGCGAAGCCGCAGGCAATCTGACACTGACTATTGATCAGCGCATTCAGGCGCTGGCCTATCGTGAAATCAAAGAAGCGATGCTCTATTACCAGGCCAGCTCAGCCTCAGCCATCGTGATTGATGTGCATAGCGGTGACATTCTGGCGATGGTTAACGCACCATCTTTTAATCCTAATGACCGCAGTGATATCTCGCCGCGGCGGATGCGCAACCGGGTGATCACGGATGCCTTTGAACCCGGTAGTTCATTAAAGCCACTGGCGGTACTCAGCGCGCTGGAGTTTGGCGCGGTAAAAGTGGGCGATATCGTGGATACCTCGCCAGGCTGGATGCGCCTTGGTGGCAGTCTGGTAAAGGATTTTCGCAATTACGGCAAACTTAGCCTGGCAGAAATCATTCAGCATTCCAGTAATATGGGTACCTCGAAACTGGCTTTGTCGGTACCCAAACCATTCCTGCTGGACACTTATTACAACATGGGCCTGATGTCGGACACCGGCATCAATATGCCTGGCGAAAGCAGCGGGATCTTTCACGAACGTAGTCGTTGGTCTGAGTTTGAATTGGCTACCTTATCTTTTGGCTACGGCATTTCCGTTACTACCGCCCAGTTAGCCAGAATGTACTCAACCATAGCGTCGGGTGGTATTAAGCGGCCGCTTAACATTGTTAAGAACACCGATAATCAGGCTTACAAGCCCGGTGCCGAACGGGTGATCAGCGAGCAAAATGCCAAAGCCATTATGGCCATGATGGAAACTGTTACGCAGGAAGATGGTTCCGGGGTTAAAGCCCGGATCCCGGGTTACCGGGTAGCGGGTAAAACCGGCACCAGCCGCAAAGCTGTGGCCGGTGGTTACGGTGAAGAGTACGTTAATATCTTTGCCGGTATAGCCCCGCTTAACGACCCGCAACTGGTCACCGTTGTGCTGATCAACGAACCTGGTGGTGACCTCTATCATGCCGGCGATACCGCTGCGCCGGTGTTCTCTGAAATTATGGGTGGTGCGTTACAGCTGCTGAATATTGCACCGGATGATCGTCAGGTAAGTGCCACACAAGTGGTAGAGAGGTCGACCAATGGTGGTTAACGCGTTTATGCAAAGTCTGCATGCACTGTTGATTAAATTTGGTATTAATGCACCGGATATCCGTGTTCACGGACTCACGCTGGATAGCCGTGAGGTGACCCCGAAGCTGGCATTTGTTGCAGTTAAAGGGCACAGCCGTGATGGACGTGACTTTATTCCACAAGCCATCAGTCTTGGTGCCCGGGCTATTCTCGCTGAAGCAGAAGAAGCCGGTGAACACGGTCAGGTCATGATGCGTGAACATACGGTTATTGTGAAGGTGTGGGGGCTGGCTGACTTGCTTTCCTCACTGGCAGCCGCTTTTTATGACTATCCGGCTAATAAACTGGCCACCATCGCAGTAACTGGCACCAACGGCAAAACTTCTGTGGTGCAGCTAATTACCCAGATGAAACATCTGCTGGGTCACCGCGCCGCGTCAATTGGTACGCTGGGCAGTGGTATTTACCGGGACGATGCCGACTTTAAGCCACCAGCCAACGGTAATACCACACCTGATGCCATTTCTATGCAGTATTTACTGGCCGAATTTGTGCAGCAGGAAGTCCATCAGGTGGCTTATGAAGCATCATCTCATGCGCTGGTGCAAAATCGCCTCAAGCAGGTGAAAACCGACATTGCGGTGTTTACCAATCTGACCCGGGATCACCTTGATTATCACGGCACCATGGAGGCTTATGCACAGGCAAAGCTAGGCCTGCTGGATTTACCCGGCCTGCATTCGGTGGTGCTTAATTATAATGACGAGGCAAGTCTTGCCTGGGCGAAGAAGGCCAAAAAGTCGATTCAGAAGGTCTGGACCGCCGTGTTGCCAGAACCTGCCCGGGATATGCCAGAAGGTCGCTATTGTTTTGCCACAAATGTGCAATACCATCCCGATGGATGCCAGTTCAGGCTCGCAACATCCTGGGGGACGACCGTGGTACAAACCGATTTACTGGGGCACTTTAATATTGCCAACCTGATGAGCGCCACTGCAGCTCTGCTTTGTCAGGGCGAGCGTTTTGACAATGTGGTGAAAACCATTGAGCAGGTGCAGGCAGTCGCCGGTCGCCTGGAAGTATTCGAATTTCCTGACCATGCCAATGTGGTAGTGGATTATGCCCACACTCCGGATGCATTGAGTCAGGCACTTAAAGCCCTGCGCCTGCATACCAAAGGCAAGCTCTGGTGTGTGTTTGGCTGTGGTGGTGACCGTGATAAAGGCAAACGGCCATTGATGGCGCAAGCCGCAGAACAAGGTGCCGATGCGCTGGTGATCACCACCGATAACAGTCGCTCAGAATCACCTTCGGCTATTGCTGAGGATATTCGCGCGGGTCTTAATCACCCTGAAAATGCGCAGGATATCCCCGACCGTGAACAGGCCATCCGTTATTGCCTGACCAATGCGGGCAGCAATGACCTTATTCTCGCGGCAGGCAAAGGGCACGAGAGTTATCAAATTATTGGCGAACAAAAAATACACTATAACGAACGGGAAGCCATTACCCGTTTGCAGCAGGAGTGCAGCAAATGATTACCAGGTCTTTGATGTGGATAACAGAGCAAATAAAAGGTCGTCTGAGTGGCGAAAACTGCACTGTATCTGCCGTAAGCACTGATACCCGAACCCTTACGCAGGGGGCTGTATATCTGGCGCTTAAGGGCGAGAATTTCGACGGTCACCAATTTGTCGACGCTGCAGAAGCAGCCGGCGCAGCAGCCGTTATTGCCAGTCAACCGGTGACTACCGCACTGCCGGTGATTTATGTTGAAGATACCAAACTGGCGCTCGGCCAGCTTGGCGCGGCAGTTAAAGCAGAAGTAAAACCTAAAACCATTGGTATTACCGGCAGCAGTGGTAAAACCACCGTGAAGGAAATGTGCGCGGCTATCTTATCGCGGCGCGGCAATGTGCTGGCTACTGCAGGCAACTTTAACAACGAAATCGGGGTGCCACTCACTTTACTGCGCCTGACTCCGGAACATGAGTACGCGGTAGTGGAAATGGGCGCTAACCATCTTGGTGAGATTGCCTATACTACCGATCTGGTAAAACCGGATGTAGCAACCATTGTCAATGCAGCAGCAGCCCATCTCGAAGGCTTTGGCAGCTTACTTGGTGTGGCCCGGGCCAAAAGCGAAATCTTTAAGGGGCTGGGCGAAAAAGGCCTGGCCATTGTTAACCAGGACAGTCAGTTTGCTGAATTCTGGTTGGGTAAACTGAAATATCAGCCGGTGCAAACCTTTTCGCCGGATAACCATAATGCCCAGGCCGACTTTTATGCTACCGACATCACCATTGATTTAAATGGCTGCGCGGCATTTGAGATGCACTCGGTGCAGGGCAATACTGATATTAGCCTGGTTGTACCGGGCATGCACAACGTGGGTAATGCACTGGTTGCTGCGGCGCTGACCATGGCAGTTGGAGCTACGCTGGAAGACGTTAAGTATGGTTTGCAGGATATGCAAGCAGTTGGCGGGCGACTAAAAGTAGTGCCGCTCACTGAGCAGGTACGGATTCTGGACGATACCTATAACGCCAACGTGGGATCTGTTAAAGCGGCTATCGACACCCTGGCCAGCTTCTCTGGCCGGCGGGTACTGGTCCTGGGTGATATGGCGGAACTGGGCGAAAAGGCCCGTTACTACCATGAACAGGTTGGCGAATATGCCAAAGAGAAATTCATCGACTGTTTGTATACCTCCGGGGTGCTGAGTCAGAGTGCCTCAACAGCCTTTGGTAAGAATGGCTATCACTTTAGCGAGCAAGCCGCTCTGATCGAGGCGCTGGAGCAGGACTTAGGCCATGAGCAAAGAGACTTGACGATTCTGGTGAAAGGCTCTCGCAGCGCGAGAATGGAAAATGTCATAGCGGCGTTGGAGAAATCGCCGCTGGGAAAGCTTAGTCGTCGGCGGGAGAAAATAGCATGTTAATATGGCTCGCCGACTGGCTGACACAATTTGAATCTGGCTTTAACGTCTTCTCGTACCTCACGCTAAGAGCGATCCTGAGTACGCTGACGGCGCTGTTGATTGCCATAATTATTGGGCCGAAGATGATCCGCTGGTTACAACGGATGCAGATCGGGCAGACGGTGCGCACCGATGGCCCTGAGTCCCACTTATCCAAGTCTGGTACGCCCACCATGGGCGGTTTACTCATTCTGGCGGCGATTGTCATCAGTGTGCTGCTATGGGCAGATTTAACCAATACCTATGTGCTGGTGACCTTATTTGTGGTGGTTACCTTTGGCATTATCGGGTTTGTTGATGATTATCGAAAAGTGGTCCGTAAGGACTCAAAAGGCCTGATTGCCCGCTGGAAGTATTTCTGGCAATCGGTAATTGCCCTGTGCGTCGCGTTTTATCTGTATTCCTCTGCACAAACCATGGAAGAAACGGCCTTACTGGTGCCTTTCTTTAAAGAGGTACTGCCACAACTGGGCATTTTATATATTGCCATTGTGTACTTTGCCCTGGTAGGCACGAGTAACGCGGTTAATCTGACAGACGGGCTCGATGGCCTGGCCATTGTGCCAACAATCCTGGTCGCCGGGGCCTTTGCTATTTTTGCCTACGTGACCGGTAACGCCAACTTTTCAGGCTATCTGAATATTCCGCATATCCCGCTAACCAGTGAACTGGTTATTGTGTGTACCGCCATTGTAGGCGCCGGGCTGGGCTTTTTATGGTTTAACACCTATCCGGCTATGGTATTTATGGGCGATGTAGGCTCGCTGGCACTTGGCGGTACGCTGGGCGTGCTGGCGGTGCTCGTACGTCAGGAAATCGTATTAATTATTATGGGCGGCGTGTTTGTAATGGAAACCGTCTCGGTGATCATGCAGGTAGGCTCCTACAAGCTGCGCGGGCAACGCATTTTCCGCATGGCACCTATTCACCATCATTACGAATTAAAAGGCTGGCCGGAACCCCGGGTGATTGTGCGATTCTGGATCATCTCGCTGATTCTGGTACTGATTGGTTTGGCAACGTTGAAATTACGATAGGTTATGACTGAAACAGCGCGTTTACCACAGTATGTTATTGCCGGTCTCGGACAGACCGGTCTTTCCTGTGTGCGCTATCTGCAACAACAGTCAGTAGCGTTTAAAGTGTGGGACACCCGCGCCGGCTTTAGTGTCAGCGAGGAGCTGGCTGCTCAGGTAAACGCTGATATCACCTGTGGTGAATTGCCGCAACATTACTGGCAAGGGGTAACCCACCTGGTGCTTAGCCCCGGTATCGCCACCGATTTACCGGAAGTTACACGAGCCAGACAAGCCGGTGTGAGCGTGATTGGCGATATCGAATTATTTGCCCATGCAGTGAATCAGCCGGTAATTGGTATCACGGGCTCCAACGGCAAGACTACCGTTACCTTGTTAACCACGCACATTCTGCAGCAACTGGGTTTTAATGCCATTGCTGCCGGCAATGTAGGTTTGCCGGCACTGGACTCACTGCAGCACAAAGCGGATATCTCAGTGCTCGAATTATCCAGTTTCCAGTTGGAAACCACCCTTAGTTTGGCGCTCTCTGCCGGAGCGATACTTAACATTTCGGCTGATCATCTTGACCGTCATCATACTCTGGCAGCGTACAGTGAAGCCAAGCAACGTATTTTTGACCATTGCCGGGTAGCTGTGGTTAACCGCGATGACAGCAATACCATGCCGATGACGGCCGTTGAGACCAAAGTAGCCACCGGCCTGACCCAGGCCAGCGAAGACTTTGGCTGGGATGCAGCCCGGCAAACCATTACTCATAACGGCAAGTCCCTACTGGCGCTAGCTGATACCGCGCTGGTAGGTTTGCATAATGCTCTTAATATTCAATCGGCACTGGCGCTGGTCAGTGTCTTTAGTCAGGATATGACCGCTGCCGCCGAGGCAGTGAAGTCTTTTAAGAGTGCGCCGCACCGCTGCACTAAAATTGCCGAAGTCGCGGGCGTGAGTTTTATCGACGATTCAAAGGCAACCAACATTGGCGCCACCGAAGCGGCCCTGCAAGGGCTGACCGGCAGCACAAAAGGTAAATTGATTCTTATTGCCGGCGGCGATGCGAAAGGCGCCGATTTAAGCGAGCTGGCACCGGTATTATCAGCTCATGTGGATGTAGTCATTGCCCTTGGTAAAGATGGACGGGTGCTCAGTGATATAGCTGCGCACGGCTTTTATGTTGAAAGTCTTGAGCAGGCTGTTCAGCAAGCGTTTTCATTGGCGGAGCCCGGCGATACAGTACTATTGTCGCCGGCCTGTGCCAGCCTGGATATGTTTAAAAATTACCAGCACCGGGCTGAGGTCTTTCAGCAGGCGGTAGAGGAGTTATCAGCATGAATGCCGTAACTTCCCAGCTGGCCGGTCTTTTCGCCGCGCGCCACGATAAGCCAAACACCAGTGCTCCGGCGTTTGACGGTGGCATTGTGTTAGTAGCGTTTGCTCTGATGGCGATTGGTCTGATTATCGTGACCTCCGCCTCCATGCCGGTTGCCGATCGACTTCATGACAATCCGTTTTATTTCTCAATTCGTCACGGTATTTACCTGATTGGCGCCATTATCGCTGCCATGATTACTGTGCAGTTACCCATGCAGTTCTGGCGGGTGACCAACCCCTATATGTTACTGGCTGCCATAGGCTTGCTGGTGGCGGTACTGTTGATAGGCAGAAACGTTAATGGTTCTACCCGCTGGCTGGTTGTCGGGCCCATTACGATACAGGCGGCAGAGCCGGCAAAGCTGTTTTTCTTCTGCTACCTGGCGGGCTATATGGTCCGGCGTTACGATGAAGTCACAGAAAATCTGAAAGGCTTTATTAAACCGCTGGTCGTGTTCTTTATTCTGGCGTTGTTGTTACTGGCGCAGCCCGATCTGGGTACTGTAGTGGTAATGCTGGCCACCACCATGGGGCTGTTATTTTTAGCCGGTGCCAAGCTGTGGCAGTTTTTCGCTTTGCTGTTTGCCGGGGTGTTAGCCGTGGTTGCCCTGATTGTTGATTCTGAGTACCGGCTGGCAAGGGTTACCTCGTTCTGGGATCCCTGGGCCGATCCATTCGGCAGCGGTTATCAGCTGACCCAGTCTTTAATGGCTTACGGGCGCGGTAACTGGTTCGGGCAGGGACTGGGCAATAGTTTACAAAAGCTCGAATTCCTGCCCGAGGCGCATACTGACTTTGTCATGGCTATTCTAGCCGAAGAGCTAGGATTCACCGGAGTGATGGTAGTGCTGTTGCTGATGCTGTGGCTGGTTATCCGGGCGCTGCAAATTGGTAATCAGGCACTGGCCAGTGAACGGGCATTTGAAGGCTTTCTGGCCTATGCCATTGGCATTTGGTTCAGCTTCCAGACCGCAGTAAATATTGGCGCCAGTGCCGGCATTTTGCCCACTAAAGGGTTAACGCTGCCACTGGTGAGTTACGGTGGTTCAAGTTTAATTATCATGTCGGTTACCGTGGCTGTGTTGTTACGGATTGATTTTGAATTACGGGTAGCAGGTGTTCAGGCGCTGGATAAAGGCCGCAAGCGGGAAGGTAAAGCGAAAGTGAAGGCGGCCATGAAACCGCTTCAGGCCAACGACCAGGGTTTATCACAGGAGCCGGAGGATGAGTAAACGTTGTCTGGTGATGGCTGGTGGTACCGGCGGGCATGTATTTCCCGGCATTGCGGTGGCCAATGAATTACAGCGCCGCGGCTGGCACATCGACTGGCTGGGTACGGCAGAACGTATGGAAGCCCAGGTGGTACCGGACCATGGCTTCCCGATTCATTTTATCCCGGTTAAAGGGTTGCGTGGTAAAGGTCTTGCTGCCCGGGTATCGGGCTTACTGGCGCTGATTAAATCCTTGTTTAACGCCCGCAAAGTGCTGCAAAAACTGAAACCGGATGTGGTTATCGGGATGGGCGGTTATGCCAGCGGGCCAGGCGGCGTTGCGGCGAAAAGCCTCGGCATCCCGATTGTCATCCACGAACAAAATGCGGTGCCTGGCATGACGAACAAGTTACTTGCCCGCATTGCTAAAAAAGTCATGCTTGGGTTTGCTTCGGCGGCTCCGTACTTCGCCGGTGCTAAAGCAAAATGCCAGGCTGTGGGCAACCCGGTGCGGGATGAAATTCTCGCCATTGAGCCTAAACGTCAAACTTCACAACCCATGCGCATGCTGGTGGTGGGCGGCAGTTTAGGTGCGCGGCCACTGAACGAACAGTTGCCGGTGATCTGTCAGTCTTTTCCTGAACTGGAGATCCGCCATCAGTGTGGTAGAGGCAACGAACAAACCGTGCGCAGTGCCTATGGCGACAAGCCGGTGACCGTGAATGAATTTATTACTGATATGGCCGAGGCTTATCAGTGGGCTGATTTTGTTGTCTGTCGGGCCGGGGCGTTAACCGTGGCAGAGGTTGCCGGTGCAGGTAAACCAGCCATTTTTGTGCCGCTGCCTCATGCCGTAGACGACCATCAAACCCTGAATGCGCGCTATCTGGCCGACCAGAATGCCGCCAAAGTGGTGGCACAATCGGCACTTAGCCAGGAATTACCGGTGATTCTGCGTGACTGGCTGGAAAATCCCGATGACTGTGTCAGGATGGCGGCCAATGCGAAACAGTTTGCACCTTACAATGCAGCTCAGCAGGTGGCAGATGCCTGTGAAGCTTTAACCAGAGAGAGATAGCGGTAGATGGTATTGGAAACGCCTTTTCAAAGTCCCCAGATGCGAAAGATCACGCGCATATTTTTTGTCGGGATTGGCGGTGCCGGCATGGGCGGGATCGCCGAAGTGCTGTTGAATGAAGGCTACGACATTGCCGGTTCTGACATCCAGACCGGTGCAATGACCGAGCGCCTGACCGCGCTGGGCGCAGATATTGCCATTGGCCATCGCGCTGAAAATGTGGTGGATGCCAACGTTGTGGTGGTATCCAGTGCAATCAACGAGGCTAATCCCGAGATTCAGTATGCCCGGGAAAAACGTATCCCGATTATCCGTCGCGCTGAAATGCTGGCTGAGTTAATGCGTTTCCGTCATGGCATCGCGGTGGCTGGTACCCATGGTAAAACTACCACTACCAGCCTTATAGCGACCATTTTTGCCGAAGCCGGGCGCGATCCTACTTTTGTGATTGGCGGTTTGCTAAATAGCGCCGGCACTAATGCACGACTCGGTAGTAGTCGATATTTAATCGCGGAAGCGGATGAGAGTGATGCTTCGTTTCTGCACCTTCAGCCAATGATGAGTGTGGTGACCAATATCGAAGCAGACCATATGGAAACCTATGGCGGTGATTTCAGTAAAATGACCGACACCTACATTGAGTTTTTACATAATCTGCCGTTTTACGGGCAGGCCGTAGTGTGTGGCGATGACCAGGTTATCCGTTCGCTGTTGCCACAAATCGGTCGCAGCGTGATCACCTACGGTCTGGATGAAGACAACGATGTATACGCCACCGATATTCACTACAGTTTCGGCTCGGCGCATTTTATCGTTTATCGCCCGGACCGCGAGCCGCTGCCGGTGAAGTTGAATCAGACCGGTAAGCACAATGTTTTAAACGCCCTGGCAGCTATTACGGTGGCTACGGAAGAAAGGATAGACGATGAGTCAGTGCAGGCCGCGCTGGCCGGTTTTGGTGGCATCGGTCGTCGTTTTGAGGTGCTCGGACAGTTTGATACCAGTGTGGGAGAAGTAACCCTGGTAGACGATTACGGCCACCATCCAACGGAAGTGGCGGCGACCATTGAAGCGGCCCGCAACAATTGGCCGGATCAACGGTTGGTAATGATTTATCAACCGCACCGGTACACCCGAACCCGTGATTTGTACGAAGACTTCGTGGAAGTACTGTCTCAGGTGGATTGCTTATTACTGCTGGATGTCTATGCGGCCAGCGAACAGCCTATTGATGGCGCAGACAGTCGCTCACTGGCGCGCTCTATCCGTGCCCGCGGCCAGTTAGAGCCGGTTTATGTCAGCGAGCACAGTGAATTGCCTGCCATTCTTGCTAATCAGTTGCAGGATGGTGATATCGTGATGACGCAGGGCGCCGGTAACGTAGGCCAACTGGCCAGGAAACTGGCGGCAATGCAGTTAAACCCGCAAGTCATGCAGCAGGAGGAGCAGTAATGGCCTTTAAAACTTATGCCCCGCAAGCCTTCGGGCGTGTTGCTGTTATGTATGGCGGAGACTCGGCTGAGCGGGAAGTGTCTTTGCGCTCCGGCGAGGCTGTTTTAAAAGCCCTTACAGGGGCTGGCGTAGAGGCTATTGCTTTCGATACGGCTGAGCGTCAACTGGTTGAATTAATAGATGAAAAAGTGGATCGTGTACTGATAATGTTACATGGTCGAGGCGGTGAAGATGGCAGCATGCAAGGGGCTTTACAACAGCTCAAAATACCTTATACAGGTAGCTCTGTGCTGGGTTCAGCACTGGCGATGGATAAGATCCATAGCAAGCAAATCTGGCAATGCCTGAATATTCCCACCGCGAAATATGAAATTGCTGTAAAAAGTCGCTTTGAAGCTGGATCATGCGGCGCTATAATGAATAAATTAGGGGGAAAAGTCATGGTTAAACCGGCTCGGGAAGGTTCGAGCATCGGGATGGCCAAAGTGACTAGCGCTAAACAACTCGCGACTGCCATACAAGACGCATTCAAATACGATAATACAGTCTTGTTGGAGCAGTATATTGAAGGACCTGAATATACCGTTGCCGTTGTGCAAGGTCAGGCTTTACCTTCGATCCGCATGTCAACCCCGCATATATTTTACGATTATTCGGCTAAGTATCAGGATAATACGACCGAATATTTTTGCCCGAGTGGTTTGTCTGATGAAGACGAACAATATCTGGCAACGCTGTGTGCATCTGCATTTGAAGCGCTATCGGCCACTGGCTGGGGGCGGGTAGATGTGATGCAGGACAAACAATCTGGTGAGTTTTATTTGCTTGAGGCCAATACGGTGCCGGGTATGACTGAGAAAAGTCTGGTTCCCAAGGCCGCGGCTGCAGCCGGGATTAGTTTTACAGACTTAGTTTTAGCTATCCTGGCAACCAGTATGGAGTAACCCGAGAATGTCAGCAGAACAACGCCAGGCGCCCTGGGGCGGCATTGCTTTTTTAGCCGTGTTGCTGGTGTTGCTGATAAGCGGTGGCATTCATACCTATAACTGGATGCAGGACGAGCAACAGGCACCGGTGCAGGTCATTGACTTCTCCGGGCAGTTTGAACAACTGGACGTACTGAAACTGGAGCGGCTTATCCGGCAGTCTCAGCCTGGCAGCTTTTTTGCGCTGGATGTGAACGACATTCACCGGCTGCTGGAAGAACAGGCCTGGGTGTACCGGGCGTCGGTACGCAAACAGTGGCCTAACCGGCTAAAGGTTTACCTGGTGGAGCAAACACCGGTAGCCAGATGGAATGAAGATTTAATGCTCAACCCTTATGGCGAAAGCTTTAACGCTGAGGGTAAAAATTTAGGCTTACCGCGTCTGTTTGGCCCGGGCGGCAGTGAGAAAACGGCATTAGAAGGATTTAACGCCATGCAGCGGTTACTGCGTAGCCGGCAACTGGATATTGAAGAGTTGTCGTTATCAGAGCGCTTTGCCTGGCAGGTACAACTGGTAAACGGGATTGAGATAAACCTTGGTCGACAGGAGTTTATTGACCGTTTACAACGATTTGTGGATGTTTACCCGTTACTGAGTGAGCAACCTAAGGGTGTCAGCTACGTGGATTTACGTTACGACACAGGGCTGGCCGTAGGCTGGCAAAATGAAACTGATACTAATCAGACTAAAAGTTAATAAGAGATAAGCGGCATATGTCTAAACCGGCAGAACGTAATTTGATTGTAGGACTGGATATCGGCACCAGCCGTGTAAAGGCCGTCCTCGGCGAGTTACTCGACGATGAGCAAATTAGTATCGTAGGTGTCGGTACCCATCCTGCCCGTGGTATGGATAAGGGTGGTGTGAACGATTTGAACCTGGTGGTGAAGTCTGTTCAAAGTGCAGTAAACGAAATGGAACTGATGGCCGATTGTCACGTCTCTTCTGTGTTTATGTCGATTTCCGGACGGCACGTGAAATGCCAGAACGAAAGTGGCATGGTACCGATTAACAATCAGGAAGTGACTCAGGAAGACGTGGATAACGTGGTCCATGCGGCACGCTCGGTACCCATTGCGGCAGAACGTCGGTTACTGCATGTATTGCCACAGGAGTTTACCATTGATGTGCAGGAGGGCATTAAAAACCCGATTGGCATGTCAGGGGTAAGAATGGAAGCCGAGGCCCATATCATTACCTGTGCGGACGATATGGCGAAAAACCTGGTGAAATGTATTGAGCGCTGCGAGTTGCAAGCCGATCAAATCATTTTCTCGGCGCTGGCATCCAGTTATGCCGTGCTGACAGATGATGAGCGTGAGCTCGGTGTCTGTGTAGTGGATATCGGTGCCGGCACAATGGATATTGTGATCTACACCGATGGTGCAATTCGTTACACCGCGGTGGTGCCGTTAGCCGGTAATCAGATTACCAGTGATATTGCAAAAATCTTCAGAACGCCAATTAGCAATGCTGAAGAAATAAAAGTTAACTATGCCTGCGCGCTAAAAGACATGGTTAGCATGGAAGAGAGTATTGAGGTACCCAGCGTTGGCGGTCGTCCGGCGCGGGTAATGTCTCGTCATACTCTTGCTGAGGTCATAGAACCTCGGTATCAGGAATTGTTTGAACTGATACATAAAGAAATTAAAAACAGTGGTTTTGAAGAGCAGATTGCTGCGGGCCTGGTGTTAACTGGTGGTACCGCAAAGATGGAAGGGGCTGTTGAAATCGCTGAAGAAATTTTCCAAATGCCGGTGCGGGTGGGTAGTCCGCTGAATATGGTTGGCTTGTCGGAATATACTGACGATGCCAGTTTCGCAACGGCAGTGGGGTTACTCCACTATGGAAAGATGCAAACAGATAATAAAAAAACGAGCAAGCAACGCGTAGCGGATGGTTTATTCAAGCGCGTGCAAAGTTGGTTTAAAGGTGAATTTTAAATTTTAGGGGGCGCTTAGGTTTATCAGCGAGAGTCATGGAATGCTCAATATGCAGGTGAACTCAAGTGTTAGAAAGACGTACAGAACCGGAGAGTAAGTATGTTTGAATTAATGGATAGCCACGGCGAAGAAGCCGTAATCAAAGTCATCGGTGTCGGTGGCGGCGGTGGCAATGCGGTTGAGCACATGGTGTCTCAGAGCATTGAAGGCGTAGAATTTATTGCAGTAAACACCGATGCACAGGTGTTACGTAGCTCTTCTGCAGATGTCACTCTACAGATTGGCTCAAATGTGACTAAAGGTCTGGGGGCAGGAGCTGATCCTAATAAGGGTCGTGAAGCCGCCCAGGAAGATCGCGAAACTATCCGCCAGGCGCTGGATGGTGCTGATATGGTATTTATCACCGCAGGTATGGGCGGTGGTACT
>DDJQ01000058.1:0-94154 GCA_002339125.1 Alteromonadaceae bacterium UBA2620 | reverse complement strand
CGCAGGTATGGGCGGTGGTACTGGTACCGGTGCCGCGCCGGAAGTAGCCAAGATTGCCCGCGAAATGGGCATTCTGACGGTTGCTGTGGTCACCAAGCCATTTCCATTTGAAGGTAAAAAGCGGACTGACTTTGCGAACCAGGGCACTGATGAACTGGCTCGCAACGTTGACTCGCTGATTACCATTCCCAATGAGAAGTTGCTGAAAGTGATGGGCCCGGGCACGCCGCTGTTACAAGCGTTTAGTGCCGCCAATGACGTATTACGTGGTGCAGTGCAGGGGATTGCTGAACTGATCACCCGCCCAGGTTTGATCAACGTGGATTTCGCTGACGTACGTACTGTAATGTCTGAAATGGGTAAAGCCATGATGGGCAGCGGTTCAGCCTCAGGCCCGGACCGTGCTGAAGAAGCAGCAGAAGCAGCGATTGCCAGCCCGCTTCTGGAAGATATCGATCTGTCGGGTGCGCGCGGTATTCTGGTGAATATCACAGCTGGCCCTGATTTCGCCATCGACGAGTTCGAAACGGTGGGTAATGCGGTTAAAGCATTTGCCTCCGAAAACGCTACGGTAGTAGTGGGTACCGTTATCGACATGGAGATGACCGAAGAACTGCGGGTTACCGTAGTAGCAACCGGGATTGGTGCCGAGCGCAAGCCCGACATCTCGCTGGTGAGCTCTGAGGGTTCACGCCTGAGTGCTTCAGCCCGTGAGTTCCAGTCCAGCGGTGAATCCCGTGCGGTAGGTGGCACTGAAGGCAACCAGGCGCTCAAAGCGGATGAAAATGCGCAGCCTGGCAATGACCTTGAATACCTGGATATTCCGGCTTTCCTGCGTAAGCAAGCGGACTAGAACGGTAAACAAAAATTTACAGGGTACTTGGTCAAAGGGTTAAAATTGTTCATAAAGTGACCGATACTTTTGACAAGTAAGTGATGGCTAACTATAATGTTTGGCCGTTTTAGGTTAGGTGTTTTTTAAAGCCATGATTAGACAACGTACAATTAAACATGCAGTCCAGGAAACTGGCATAGGTTTGCACAAAGGGGACAAGGTCACGATGACTCTCCGGCCTGCGCCTGCGAACACGGGAATCGTGTTTCGGCGTATTGACCTTGAGCCGCATGTGGACATTCACTCCCGCGCCAACGCGGTAGGGAATACCATGTTGTGTACCTGTCTGAATAATGACGACGGCGTGAGTATTCATACCGTGGAACATTTAGCGTCAGCATTAGCCGGACTGGGTATTGATAACATCATTGTTGAAGTTAACAGCAATGAACTGCCGATTATGGATGGCAGTGCGAGTCCATTTGTGTTCCTGCTCCAATCGGCTGGCATTGAAGAATTAAACGCGCCTAAGCGCTTTATTCGTATCACTAAGCCAGTTCGTGTGGAAGACGGCGACAAGTGGGCAGAATTACGCCCGTACGATGGCTTCCGGGTTGATTTCCAGATTGACTTTGAGCATCCGGTTATCAGCCAGACTCGCCAGCACATGGTTATGGATTTCGATTCCTGCTCTTATGTGAGCGAAGTAAGCCGTGCCCGTACCTTTGGTTTTATGCGTGATCTGGAATACATGAACGCTAACAATCTGGCCCTCGGTGGCAGCATGGAAAATGCCGTCGCGCTGGATGACTACCGGGTACTGAACCCGGAAGGTCTGCGTTATGATGATGAATTCCTGAAGCATAAAATTCTCGACGCCATCGGTGACCTGTATTTAGGTGGTCACAGTATCATTGGTGAACTGGCGGCGTATAAAACCGGCCATGGTCTTAACAACAAGTTGCTGAATGCGGTACTCGCGCAGCGTGATTGTTGGGAATACATCACCTATGAGTCGCAGGACGAAGCGCCAATTCGCTACGCGCAACCCGCTCTGGCCTAATACTTTATGCTGAAAAAGCCGCCCTCGTGGCGGCTTTTTTGTTGTTTAATAGGGGCGAATGTCGCTAGAATAGCGAACCATGATTATTAAGCTGGCTGTTATTGCATCGCTGGCTCAGAGCAGAACGATAAAAAAGACTTCAAAATGAAACTAACAGTGACATTTATTGGTAAGCATAAACGCATCAGGCGCAGCATCAGTGTGCGCTCGATCGTGAGCCTTACCGTGTTATCGTCACTGTTTGTTCTTGTATCCAGCCGTTCTACCGACTCTTCCTTTGAAAACCTTGCCCGCGTAAAAGTTGCCCAGAATATTCTTGAAGCCGAACAGCAGCAGGTAGATTCCCTTGCTGCCGCGACCGACGAACAGGTTAAGGCATTGGCGGCGCAACTGATGGCAATGCAAAACTCGCTGGATAAAATAGACGCGAAAACCCAGGTGCTGGCTAAAGCAATGGGTGTGGACGAGCAGTCGGTAGGCGATTTCGGACTGGCATCAGCCACCATAAATAGTCAGCTGGAAGACGAAGAACGGCGGTTGTTATCGCCGATAAAAGAATTAAGCAGTCAGTTAAAACACAAGCAGCAGCAACTGGCCGCACTTGAAAGATTGGTTACCGGGCACCATATAGATGAACAGATTAGTTTGTCGGGACGCCCGATAGAGACAGGATGGTTATCATCCTACTATGGCATGCGCACGGATCCCTTTACCGGACAGCCGGCCATGCACAACGGATTAGACTTTGCCGGTGAAGTAGGTGACGGTGTTGTCGCCACCGCGGCAGGCATAGTGACCTGGTCAGGCGATCGGTACGGTTACGGACATCTCGTGGAAATAGAACACGGCGATGGGTTAGTAACGCGCTATGGTCACAATCAGACTCTGCTGGTTAATAAGGGTGATTTGGTTACGAAAGGCCAGGTTATCGCGCTAATGGGGAGTACCGGACGTTCTACCGGCGCTCATGTCCATTACGAAGTCATTAAAGCAGGTCAAAAAGTCGATCCACTCCCTTACGTTTACAAAAAGTAGCGTAAGCCTCTATTACACGCCAATCAATTTATTGTAACGCGACAGATTAATCTGCCGGTCAGATTTTTTTGTTTTTGATAAATCACAGAAGTGGAAATACCAACACAATGTTTGCAAGCATGCTCAGGAAAGTATTTGGCAGTCGTAACGATCGACTATTAAAAAAATTACAAAAGCACGTCAATGCCATTAATGCGCTGGAAGCAGAATACGAAGCCCTTGATGATGCTGCGCTAAAGCAGAAGACGGCAGAGTTTCAGCAACGCCTGAAAGACGGCGCGAGCCTCGATGACATTCTAATCGAAGCATTTGCAACCGTTCGCGAGGCCAGTAAACGTGTGTATGGCATGCGCCACTTCGATGTACAGATGCTTGGTGGCCAGGTACTGCACTCCGGTAAAATTGCCGAGATGCGTACCGGTGAAGGTAAAACGCTGACCTCCACTTTACCCACTTACTTAAATGCACTCACCGGCCGTGGTGTACACGTGATTACCGTGAACGATTACCTGGCCAAACGGGATGCAAACTGGAGCCGCAGTTTATTTGAATATCTGGGCTTAACCGTGGGATGTAACGTGCCAGGACTAGCGCCGGAGCAGAAGCGCGAGGCTTATCAGGCAGATATTACTTACGGTACCAACAACGAATTTGGTTTTGATTACCTGCGCGATAACATGGCGTTCAGCCCCCAGGATAGGGTGCAGCGTGAACTCTATTATGCGGTAATCGATGAAGTGGACTCCATCCTGATTGATGAAGCCCGTACACCGTTGATTATCTCTGGTGCCGCCGAAGACAGCTCAGAGCTGTACTTACGGATCAACCAGATTATTCCTGAACTGACCAGGCAGGATAAAGAAGACGAAGAAGGTAAGCATGGCGATGGTGACTTCACCATTGATGAAAAGGCCAAGCAAATCCACCTGACAGAGCACGGTCAGATTCACGTTGAAGAAATCATGAAACGTGAAGGTCTGCTCAAGGAAGAAGAATCGTTATTTGATGCCGGTAATATTTCTTTACTGCACCACGTAAATGCGGCCTTACGCGCCCACAAGCTGTTCACCAAAGACGTCGACTACATTGTTAAGGACGATAACATCGTTATTGTTGATGAGCATACCGGCCGTACAATGGAAGGCCGTCGTTGGTCGGAAGGCCTGCACCAGGCGGTTGAAGCCAAAGAAGGTGTGAAAATTCAAAACGAAAACCAGACTCTGGCGTCCATTACTTTCCAGAACTATTTCCGTTTATACGAAAAACTGTCGGGTATGACAGGGACGGCAGATACCGAAGCCTTCGAGTTTAATCATATCTACAGCCTCGAAACGGTAGTTATTCCTACCAACCGCGCCATGGTACGTGATGATAAGGCAGATTTAATCTACCTGACGGCTCAGGAAAAGTACGACGCCATCGTCGAAGATATTCGCCGCTGCGTGAAGCGCGGTCAGCCTACGCTGGTAGGTACGGTGTCTATCGAAAACTCAGAGTTGTTGTCACGAATTCTCAAGAAAGAAAAGATCCCCCATAAGGTACTAAACGCCAAGTTCCATGCTCAGGAAGCCGATATCGTTGCGCAGGCCGGTCGTCCCGGAGCGGTAACAATTGCTACCAACATGGCGGGCCGTGGTACTGACATTGTACTGGGTGGTAACTGGCAGGCGGAAGTCGATAAGCTGGAAAACCCCACTGAAGCGCAGATTCAAAAGATTAAAGAGCAGTGGGAAAAAGACCACGAAACCGTACTGGCTGCCGGCGGCCTGCATATTATTGGTACTGAGCGCCATGAGTCACGTCGTATCGATAACCAGTTACGTGGTCGTGCTGGTCGTCAGGGTGACCCGGGTTCATCACGTTTTTATCTGTCACTGGATGATGCCCTGATGCGTATTTTCGCCTCAGAAAAAATGGCCAGCATGATGAAACGTCTGGGCATGGAGAAAGGCGAGGCTATCGAACACCCGTGGGTAACTCGTGCGATTGAAAACGCCCAGCGTAAGGTAGAAGGGCGCAACTTTGATATTCGTAAGCAATTGCTGGAATACGATGATGTTGCCAACGATCAGCGTAAGGTAATTTACGAGCAGCGTAATGAACTGCTTGATGAGTCGGACATCAGCGAAACTGTGCAGGCAATCCGTGAAGACGTTATCAGTGGTGTGGTAGATGAGTACATTCCACCGCAGTCGCTGGAAGAAATGTGGGATGTGTCCGGACTGGAGCAGCGTCTTAAGGCAGACTTTGCGCTGGACGCGCCAATTCAGCAATGGCTGGATGCGGACGACAAACTGTATGAAGAAAAACTGCGTGAGAAGATCCTGGATGAGTTAAAAGCAGCTTACAAAGCCAAAGAAGAAATGGTCGGTGAGCAGGTACTGCGTCAGTTTGAAAAAGCGGTGATGCTGCAGAACCTCGACAGTAACTGGAAAGAACACCTTGCCGCCATGGATCATCTGCGTCAGGGTATTCATCTGCGCGGCTATGCACAGAAGAACCCTAAGCAGGAATATAAGCGTGAAGCCTTTGAGTTATTCTCGAATATGCTGGAAGGCCTCAAACTTGAAGTCATTACGATTTTAAGCCGGGTACAGGTGCGCGCTGAATCGGATGTTGAGAAAGTGGAAGAACAGCGTCGTCAGGCCGACGATGTTCCTAAGAACTTCCAGCACGCCGAAGCCGATGGTGAGCCTTCTGAAGATGTAAGCGGCCCTCAGGCAGCCATGCGTCAGGGGCCCAAAGTCGGCCGTAACGATCCATGCCCTTGTGGCTCAGGCAAAAAATACAAGCAGTGCCACGGTAAATTAAAATAAGCCAAAAGCGCTGAACAACAAAAGCTGGTTATCTGTGGTGTGCAGGTTACCGGCTTTTTTTATGCGGATAGAGAACAGGAAACGAATGATGAAATACATCGATGTGGCGGTAGGGGTCATTCTACGCGATAACCAAACCTACGTTTGTTTGCGCGCCAGCGATAAACATCAGGGTGGTAAGTGGGAATTTCCCGGTGGCAAAGTGGAAGAGGGTGAGGCGCATGAAGCTGCGCTGGGCAGAGAGTTACAGGAAGAAGTGGCTATTGTTACCACCTTCTGTGAGCCACTGATAATGATTGAGCACGATTACGGTGATAAGTGCGTGCGTTTGCATGTGTATACAGTAACAGGCTTTGACGGCGAACCCACCGGTGCCGAAGGCCAACCAGGAAAATGGCTGGCACTGGATAATCTGAATTATGATGACTTCCCGGCAGCTAACCGGGAAATCATTGATGCTTTGATGGCACGACAAGTGAAACGATAGGTTAAAACCGGTAGCGTTTGAGCTGTTGCTGCATGCTGCTGATTTCGTCTACCAGCTGCGCACAGTTATGCGCAACCTGGCGGGCGTAATCGCTGTTCTGATTGCCCACCTTCTGAATACTGGTCAGGCGCTTAGCCACATCTTCGGTGATGCTGGCCTGCCGTGAGGCCATGGTCGCCGCTTCCTGATTTAACTCAGTAATGGTGGCAACGGCATGCAATGATTTCTCCAGAGACTCGCCGGCGTTTTGTGTCACCTGTACGGTAGCGAATGCATTGTCTTTGTTTTGCTGCATTTTATCTGCCGCCTCACGACTGCCCTGCTGTAAGCGCTCAATCATCACGCGGATCTCTTCAGTGGATGACTGGGTGCGACTGGCCAGTGAGCGGACTTCGTCTGCGACCACGGCGAACCCGCGGCCTTGCTCTCCGGCCCGCGCGGCCTCAATCGCTGCGTTGAGTGCCAGTAAATTTGTTTGCTCAGCGATATTACGGATAACATCCATCACGCCACTGATTTGTTCACTGGCGGCAGCCAGTTCATTGATGACCTGAACCGACGTATCGATATTCTGTGCCTGGGCCTCAATGTCTTTAATGGTTGCTGACAACACGCTGACACTGTTTCGGGTGTCACTGTCGGCAGCGCCGGCGGCTTCATTAGAATGGTTAATGTTAGTGGAGACCGCGACCGCATTTTCCTGCAACGTTGATAATGCGTCGCCGATGGCACTGGTTTCACTGGTTAGTTCTGTTACCGTCGAGCTGGACTTCACCGCAGTGTCATTAAGTTGCCGGGACTGGGAAAGCATGGTGTCTGTGGCCTGATTTACGCTCCTCAGAGTGGTTTGTAGTTGCGAAAGCAGTTTATTAAACCCTTGGGCCATCTGGCCGAATTCGTCGCTGGAATTGGCATTGAAGCGAAATGTGAGGTCGCCTTCACCAGAGGCCAGATCGTTCACAACGCCAATAAACTGGTCCAGAGGCTTACCCACCAAATAATTGATTAAGAAGAATATGGTTGCCAGAATCGCCGCACTGGCAACAATGATTTTCAGTAACACTGAGAATACTGCACCAGCTACCAATGATGACTTTTCGTCACTGGACGCGGCCAGGATAAGTTCATAGCCCCATTTTTCAAAGGGAATAATGCTGATATCCCAGTTGTCATCGCCGTTAGCCAGTGCGTTATTCACCGTCGCTTCATTAACGTGGGAAGAGAACATGCGCAGGTTACCCTTGCTGTCTTTCAGCGCCACAAACCCCTCTTCAAGCAATTTGCTTTTGGTAATGGCTTCTTCGAGAACATTGAGGTCAGCAGAATAGCCCACGTACCAGATACCTATGACTTGTTGAGCCGCGTTAAACATGGGCTCGTAAGCAGTCAGATAAGGGCTGCCGAGAATATCCACGGCACCATAATAGGCTTTACGTTGCCTGATCTGCGCCATGGCCTTACCCTGCGGTGCCAGCTTGGTACCAATCGCCCGTTCACCGTCTTTGATAACATTGGTGCTGACCCGGATAAAATCATCGCCGGTTTTGCTAAACAGTGTGGCGGTGCCGCCCATTACGGCGGTGAGGCCATCAACCAATGCGAAGTTATTGGCTTGTGCTTCGCCGCCAATAAACAGTTGGGTGGCCGGGGTTTGCTTCACCATTACCTCGCCGCCCTGGGAGGGAGTACCCATTTCATCCCCCCGTTCTTTTAACAGCTTCATGCTGCTAACTACGCGTTCGTGCATCAACGAGTCTGTAACGGTGAGAATGTTTGTCAGTCTGGCAGACAACTGCTCTTTTTGTTGGCTGATTTTATCTTCAGCCTCTGAGGAGGCAGAAATAGAAGTAATAAACGCAATCACTACTGCAAAAGCGGCAATGACCACAGTGATAGCAATAAGAAATTTACGCTGAATGGACATACTTACTCCGGCAACTAACGGGTTTTGCTGGCGTCCCTGTTTAGCAAAAAATACAGCAACTAAATAGGCTGCTTTGTTATTACTAGTTAATAGTAGAGTAAATTTTCGATTCAGCTAATTTTTTGCAATGAATCTTATTGCTGCCATTGTTTTTAAACAAAAGCGCTAAGTAAGGTATTGAGGTATCGACGGCCCATTGAGGTGACCTGCCAGTCGTGTGCTGTTTCAGCCAGCAATCCATTACTGATGGCCTGACCTAGAGCGTCTTGCTGTGGCGTGGTGAGAGATGTACCAGTGAGTGCCGCAAAATCGGCCTGTGGGCAGGGCTCCACCAGTCGAAAACGATTCATAAAAAACTCAAAGGCCAGATCGTTTTCCTCAACCTGGTTCTGATGATCAAGGTAAGGCCGGTTAAGTGTCATGTAACCACGAGGATGCTTTACTTTTACCGTGCGGGTAATGGTGCGATTCTCGATGTTGGTTAATTTGCCATGGGCGCCACAGCCAATGCCAATATAGTCGCCAAATCGCCAGTAGTTGAGGTTATGCCGACATTGAAAACCGGGTTTACTGTAGCCGGATATTTCATATTGCTCATAGCCAGCCGCAGCCAGTAATTTGTGACCTTCAGCCTGGATATCCCACAGGATATCATCGTCGGGTAATTCCGGCGGCCTGGAGTAAAACGGCGTATTAGGTTCAATAGTGAGCTGATACCAGGATAAATGCTTTGGCTGTTGGTTTATTGCCTGGCTTAAGTCATCGAGTGCGTTCTGCAGGGTCTGATCAGGCAAGCCGTGCATCAGATCCACGTTAAAGCTTTTAACACCACTTTGCTCGGCCTGGGTAATAGCGAATAAGGCCTGGGCCGGGTCGTGAATACGCCCCAGCGCGGTTAAATGCCGGGCCTGAAAGCTTTGAATACCAATAGAAAATCGGTTTACCCCTGCCGCTACGTATCCTTCAAACCGGGCCGCCTCTATGGTGCCGGGATTGGCCTCCAGAGTAATTTCTATGTCCTGCGCAAAAGGCACGCGTTTTTGCGCTTCAGTAAGCAAGTGTCCTATGCTCTCGGGACTAAATAAACTTGGCGTACCGCCGCCGATGAAAATGGTCTCTACCGGCCGCTCACCGGTCAAACGGGCGTCCTGCTCTAAATCGGCCAGTAAATGGGCGATATATTCCTGTTCTGGCAGCCCGCTTTTCAGCGCGTGGGAATTAAAGTCACAGTAGGGGCATTTTTGCACACACCAGGGAATGTGAATGTACAGGCCCAGAGGGGGTAAGCGCATTACAGACCTTTGATACGTGCCAGTAATTGCTGCATGGCCTGGCCACGATGACTCACTGCGTTCTTCTGGGCTTTTTCAAGTTCTGCAGCAGTGCACTTAAACTCATCCACGTAAAACACCGGATCGTAGCCAAAACCGCCTTCACCATGAGGATGGCGGGTAATGCTGCCATGCCACTGCCCTTCACTGATGAACGGGATGGGGTCGCCAGCGTGGCGCATCATGACCAGTACACACTGAAAGTGCGCGGCCCGGTTTGCGTTGTCTTCGCCTAAAGAGGTAAGCAATCGGGCAATGTTGTCGCTGTCTGAGGCATCCTCACCGGCGTAGCGCGCCGAGTAAATACCTGGTGCCCCCTGCAGGGCATCAACCACCAGGCCTGAGTCATCGGCGATAGCGGGTAAACCGGTTTCCTGCGCCGCATGGCGGGCCTTAATAATGGCATTCTCCACAAAGGTGGTACCGGTCTCCGGCACACTGCTGACGTTAAATTCACTTTGCGGCAGCACTTCAATATTGAGTGGAGCAAACAGGCTGGCAAACTCTTTGACTTTCCCGGTGTTACCGGTAGCCAGAACCACTTTAGCAGGCAGTGACATAATAATTATCTCTTTTTCTTTTTGGTGGTTTTGGATTTCTTTTTCTTAGCCTTATTTTCCGGCGCTTTGTGTTTAGGGCGCAGGCCTTCAACAAAACGGGCTTTAAACGGCTCATCCATATAGCGCGAGACTTTGCCGACCATCTCAAAATCATGGGCTTCGATTAACGAAATGGCAGTGCCTTTAGCGCCTGCTCGCCCGGTACGCCCTATCCGGTGTACGTAAACATCGGCTTTGCGAGGCATATCAAAGTTAATCACATGGCTGACGTTGGGTACATCGATGCCGCGGGCGGCCACATCGGTAGCCAGCAGAATGTTTAGTTTTCCTGATTTAAAACTGGCCAGGGCAGCGTTACGTTTGTCCTGGGGCATTTCACCCTGTAGGTAACAGACGTTGACGCCCAGTCGCTGGAGGTTTTCACGCAGCCATTGCAGACGCTCGCGGGTTTTCACAAACACCACGGCGCTGGTGATTTGTTCCTTAAGGATTTTTTCCAGTAAGGCAAGCTTATGCTCAAGGTTATCGGCCAGGTGATACCACTGGTGAATTTTGGCTTTCTCACGACGCGGTGGATCGGCTTCGATGATTGCAGGTTCATTGAGCAGATCATTGGCAAAATGACGCACGCCAGCGCCTTCCAGCGTGGCCGAGAACAACATATTCTGTTTACGCCAGCGGGCTTCAGAAGCGATTTGATTAACAATCCCGGAAAACCCCATATCCAGCATGCGGTCGGCTTCATCAAGAATTAAACATTCAATGTCACGGCAATCTGCCGATTCCTGTTCGATGTGTTCAAACAGACGTCCTGGCGTAGCCACCAGGATATCAAGGTTTTGCGACAGGGTTTCCCGGTCGGCGCCGTAGTTAATACCGCCGGTGATCACACCGCAAATAAGATCGGTGTAGCGGGTAACGGCAACGGCTTGCTCATAGACCTGTAGTGCCAGTTCACGGGTCGGTGTCAGAACCAGAATACGGGTAGCGCCCGGCTGTTTGCGCGGAAAATCGAGCAGAAACTGGCAGGCGGGTAATAAGAAGCCCAGGGTTTTACCTGTCCCGGTTGGGGCAGAAGCCAGAATATCTTTACCTTCCATGGCCTGGGGTACCACCATGGACTGGATGGTAGTAGGGCGGCTCAGGCCCATATCCGCGAGTGCCCGGCACAGATCATCGTCTAATTCTAGTTGTTCGAATGTCATAAAAATACGTCTGTCGCATGAATGGCGCTATTGTAGCATTAAATCTGCTAAACGCCGTGATTTGTGATGCTCTGTTCAATCTGTTTTAGCCGTTGCTGGCTAAGTTGCTGTTTGATGTCGGGGCCTTTATGCCCGGCAGCAACAATGGCTTTCACGTCTATCTGATTAGCCGCTGCAAGCGCTTCGGTGAATACCGTTTTAAAATGCTGCCCTTGCTCAGGATAGACAACAGTAAACAGCGGTATCAGACGCTCCAGTCGTTCGGGGCGGCGCCAGGCATCGCAGGTATTGAGCGCGTCCAGGAGCCATTCGCTCTGGTGAATGTGTTCGGCCAGTGAAGGCATTATTTTTGCTGCCAGTTGCGCACAGTCGGCTTGCTGATTTGGCACCTTGAGTCTTTTTTGCAGCGTGTCTAGAGCCTGGTGCTCAAGGGGCCAGCAGACTGTTGCCCAGCGAACAGTTAAGGGCTGTACAGATGCTGCTGCCTGCTGTAGTGAGGCTGTTATTGACTCATCAGATATTACAGACTCAAGTTCCGGCATCCAGGCTTTAAGTGCGCCGCATTGCTGTAATACTCTAAGATACACTTCGGGGTTGTCTTCCATTAGTGCCCGGCGTGTCTCCTGCCATACGCGCTCTGCACTTAAATGGCGGATATCGTCGGATGCAGCCATGGTTTGCATAAGCTTCATGGTGTCTTCTGCCACGGAAAACCCCAGGTAGGCGTAGCGGGCTGCAAACCGGGCAACCCGGAATATCCGCAGTGGATCCTCACTGAAAGCCGAAGATACATGGCGCAGTAGCCGCTGCTGCAAATCCGCCTGACCATTGTATGGGTCAATGAGTTCGCCGCTGGCGGACTCTGCCATGGCATTGATGGTGAGATCCCGACGCAGCAGGTCTTCTTCGAGGGTCACATCGGGTGTGGTGTGGCAGCTGAAACCGGTATAGCCGCCGCCGGTTTTTCTTTCGGTGCGGGCGAGGGCATATTCTTCCTGAGTTTGCGGGTGCAGAAACACCGGGAAGTCTTTGCCCACCTGCGTATAACCTTCGGCCAGTAACTGCGCCGGCGTTGCGCCCACTACTACCCAGTCACGCTCGGTGACTTTGCGATGAAGTAATTTGTCGCGTACTGCGCCACCAACCAAATAAACCTGCATTCTCACAATCTGCTGTTGAATAATAGGCATATTATGCCCGAGTAAGCGCCTGAAAACACGGTATTGTTGACTTCAACCGACAGTCTGATAGTTTACCGAACATATGGACAGTTCAGCTGGCACTACATGTTTTTACAATATTTCGGGTTAACTGATAATCCGTTTTCCATCGCGCCCAACCCCGATTACCTGTATATGAGCCCGCGCCATAAGGAAGCGCTGGCACATCTTACCTTTGGGTTACGGGAAAGTGGTGGCTTCGTAATGCTAACCGGCGAAGTGGGCACCGGCAAAACGACCGTTTCGCGTAAGTTGTTGCAGCAGTTGCCCGATTCAACCCAGGTGGCGATGATTCTTAATCCCACCTTATCAGCTATTGAGTTGCTGGCAACGGTGTGCGATGAGCTTAATGTTGAAACCGATCCTAATCAGGCCAGCCTGAAATACTTTACCGATAAGATTTTGCAAAAACTGGCAGATAACCATAATGCTGGTAAAAACACCGTGCTGATGATTGACGAAGCGCAGCACCTGTTACCTGAAGTGCTCGAGCAACTGCGGTTGTTGACCAACCTTGAAACCAATCGCGAAAAGCTGCTCAAGGTGGTACTGATTGGTCAGCCTGAATTACAGCAATTGCTAAAACGTAATGAACTGCGCCAGTTAGCCCAGCGGATCACCGCACGTTATCATCTGCTACCGCTCAATGCTGACGAAGTAAAGGCTTATGTGAATCATCGCCTGAGCGTAGCCAACGGCGATATTTCGGTATTCAGTGCTGCCACGGTGCGTACCATGTACCGCGTTACTGCCGGGATCCCCCGAGTAATTAATCTGCTTTGCGACCGGGCCATGACCCTGGCTTTTACCCAGCAAAAACCGGTAGTGAAAAAGCACCTGTTTTTAGCAGCGGCAGAACAAATTTTAGGTGAAGACGTTGTACAACAGCGCCTGCGCGGCCAGCAAACCCTGATATACGCCGGAATTTTCTTCAGCGCCCTGGTAGGCGGCTATTTATGGGGGATGGCATGAACCAGATCATTCCCATAGAACAAGCCACGCCTGGCATGATGATTGTGCAGGTGACGGCGCAAAATGGCCCGGTGAAAATCAAAAAGTCCGGCCTTATCACCAGCGATGCCATGATCCAGGGATTGATTGAGATGGGCGTGCAGGAAATTGAATATGATCCTGAGCAAACCGTTGAGATCTGCACCGATGAAGCCTTGGTGACCACCGAACAAACGCCAACTCAGGCACTACTGCGCGGGCAATACGACACTAATGCACAAAAAACCGACAGCGCTATTAGCGATCAGTTTAACCGCAGCTTATTCCTGCCTACAGTCAATGGCCTGCCCGGACAATGGCAACTTCTGGTTAAGCCTGTTATGACCGGATTATTACTTGCCATTGGTGGGGTAGCCACCGGCTACTTCCTGGCCGTAGGGCCGGCCATGCTTGAACAGTTATTAAATGGTCCGGACCCGGTCAGTGAGCGGGTTGTGAGTCAGACTATTGTTGCAGCGCCGTCAACGGTAGCGAGCTCTCCGTTAGCGGCCGTTGAGGATGCTAAGCCTACTGTTGAGAAAGCCGGTAAAGCAGAAGAAAACAGCTCATCAGAGCAAACGGCAAGTAACATGACGGCTAAAGTCGAAAGCGATACAGCAACGCCTGAACCTGTAGTTATTGAACCGGAAACGCCAGCGGCAGAAGACTATCCCGCGGTGGCAGACAATGAAACCGATAAGGTGGCTGTGTCGCCTGAATTGATGGCCCGGTTTAATAAAGTGCTAACCGACCTGGAAAAAGAAGAAGCGCGTGGTATAGAACCTTCGGCTTCAGACACCGTGGTGATGGTGCATGATGATATTCAGCGGGTTGATCAGTTGCCGGCGCGTTTGCTTACCCGTTTACCAACCATGGATTTTAGTGCTCATATGTACGCCTCTGCACCAGCCGACCGTTGGGTGCGGGTAAATGGTGACGACAAGGGCGAAGGCGACTGGATTGCCGATCGTGTTCAGATAGTTAATATTGAAGCGCAACGGGTTATCTTACGTTTCGAAGGTGAGGTGTTTAGTATGACGGCGCTCACCGACTGGTAATTTTTGTGCAGATGAGTGCTTATTCACTCACCTGTGGAATGAATACATCTGAGAAAAACTTTGGCAGGTTAATGGCAAATTCATCAGGGCCAATACTGCTCTCTATCTCATCGCTGCCTTTGGTCAGATCCACCCGTTTTACTTCCTGAAAATGGCCACTGTTGATACTGTAAAACGTCATCACCTGCGGTTGTAACAGATTAGATGGGTTGCGCCGGCTGACAATACCCAGTTTGCCACTTTTAAGCTTAACCAATGAACCAATAGGGTAGATGCCAAGAACGCCGATCAGGCGGTTTACCAGCGTTTGTTCAAGGCCCTTATTGTTAGCCAGTGCTTTGAGTATTTTGCTGGTCGGCATGGCATTGCCAAAGGGAGCAGGCATGCCTGACCGCGAAAACTCATCTACTACAGCCGCGAGCTGCGCCAGTGGCTCAATATCATTACCGCTGAGGCCTTTAGGATAGCCTGAGCCATCAATTCGTTCGTGATGCTGACTGACGATGTCTTTGACTACTTCCGGCAGGTCATCGCTATGTTCTATGGCAGCCAGGGATTCATCGACATGGGTCTGATACATCATTAAATCAGTGCCGCTGAGTTGCTCTTCAGGCACGCAGAGCTCAGGCGGCAACTTCACCATACCGGTATCCATTAATAACCCGGCCAGGCTGGCATATTCAACCGATTGCTGATCAAACCCGGCAGCATCGGCCAGAATGGCCATGTGGATACTGCAATTCAGCGAGTGTTCAAGCAGGCTATCATTCCCGCGTTGAACCATGGATAAGCAAATCATCGCGGCCTGGTTTTCAAATACGCATTCCAGAATCTCCTGGGTCAGCGTACTCAATTTATTCACATCGGCGCCTTTGCCAGATTTTAACTGGTTAAGGAAATTTTGCTGTATTGCCATGGCTTTCTGGAACAGCTGTTCGGCTGCTTTCAGGCTATCGCTGGTAAGTGGCTCACTGCTGACTTCATGGTTAACGTTGTTGTCTGGTGGGATTTCGCTGGCTGGTTCCGCTGCGTTGGATGAAGAGGGCTCCGCGGCGGGTGTATTGCCCTTGTCGGTGTCTATTTCGACAAATTCAACGCCTTTGCTACGCAACTGATTAATCACGGCGTCTGAACGCACGACACCTTTGGAGCGTACTTTTACCTTGCCGGCCTCATCGAGTACCCGGTTTACGTACATGCCGGGGGTTAAATCATCGATGGCAATTCGTTGTAGCATTTCCTCTCCAGGACGGCTTATTTGTATAAGGGGGCGTTTTGCTAACTATAGCCTAACTGTATGGAGAAGAAATGAAAAAAACAAAAATTGCCGCTCATCTGGATCAAATAAGCGGCATTTAGCAGAGCGTGTTACAGCCAGGCGGGCTGTTTTGCTTCGAAGGACTCGATATCGTCTGTCAGCTCAAGGGTCTGGCCAATGGCATCCAGGCCTTTTACCAGATTGTTTTTGTGGTGTTCGGCAATCTCAAATGACATGCTGGTATCACCTACAGACACCGTTTGCGCAGGCAGGTCGATGCTGATTACCGCGCTGGCATCGTTTGCCACGGCCGCAAACAACACGTCCATCTCACTGCTGCTCAGTGCGATAGGCAGTAGCTGGTTGTTCATGCAGTTTCCGTAAAAGATATCGGCAAAGCTGGTAGCGATAACAGCTTTAAAGCCAAAGTCGGTTAACGCCCAGGGCGCGTGTTCACGGCTTGAACCACAACCGAAGTTTTCCCGGGCCAGCAAAATAGCAGCGCCCTGATGCTCCGGTTTATTCAGCACGAACTCGGGGTTAGGTTCTTTTTCTTCCAGATCCAGGTAACGCCAATCGTGAAACAGATGCTTACCAAAGCCGGCGCGGCTGACGCTGGTTAAAAATTGCTTGGGGATAATCTGATCGGTATCGACATTGGCCTGGTCAAGCGGGCAGGCGGTGCCGGTCAGGGTGGTAATGCCTGTGGTAGTCTGGCTCATAAATTACTCCTGAAAATCTCTGACGTCGGCAAACTTACCGCGTAATGCAGCGGCAGCGGCCATTGCCGGGCTAACCAGATGGGTACGGGCGCCACGGCCCTGACGGCCTTCAAAGTTACGGTTGCTGGTAGATGCACAGCGATCGCCCGCGGTTAACAGGTCGTCGTTCATGCCCAGACACATTGAGCAGCCCGGTAAGCGCCATTCAAATCCGGCATCTTTAAATATAACGTCCAGCTTTTCTTCCTCAGCCTGGCGTTTAACTGCCGCTGAGCCAGGTACAACCATAGCGGTAACATTCGCTGCTACTTTGCCTTGTTTGGCAATGTGCGCCGCAGCACGTAAATCTTCGATACGGCTATTAGTACAGGAACCGATGAATACGTGAGAAACCGGCACATCACCTAACTTCTCACCGGCTTTCAGGCCCATGTACTGCAGAGCTTTGCGGGCTGATTCCTGTTCAACACTGTCGGTGAAGTCGTCCGGGCCGGGTACTGGCTCGTTAACGCCGATAACCTGGCCGGGGTTGGTGCCCCAGGTCACCTGTGGCGTGATATCTTTGGCTTCAAGCTCTACCACGGTATCAAATTCGGCATCGTCGTCTGAATACAATGTTTGCCAGTATTCAACGGCTGCATCCCAGTCGGCACCCTGGGGGGCAAACTCGCGGCCTTTAAGATAATCGAAGGTGGTTTGGTCTGGCGCAATCATGCCTGCCTTGGCACCCGCTTCAATGCTCATGTTACAGATGGTCATACGCTCTTCCATCGATAAAGCTTCGATGGCTTCTCCGCAGTATTCAATAACGTGCGCGGTGGCTCCGGCGTGACCAATCTTACCAATGATGGCCAGAATGATATCTTTGGCAGTAATGCCTACAGCCAGTTTACCGTTGACTTTGATCTGCATGGTTTTGCCACGGCTTTGCTTAAGCGTTTGGGTTGCCAGCACGTGTTCTACCTGCGAGGTACCGATACCGAATGCCAGAGCGCCAAACGCACCGTGGGTAGCGGTATGCGAATCACCGCAGACGACGGTCATGCCAGGCAGGATTAAGCCCAGCTCCGGGCCCATTACGTGAACGATACCCTGCTTCTGGTGACCCACAGGGAACAGCTTAACGCCGTGCTCTTCGCAGTTCTCGGCCAAGGTTTGCAGTTGCAGTTTGTTTTGCGGACCACAAGCATCCAGCGCCAGGCTGCGGGTAGAAATTGAGTGATCCATAGTGGCAAAAGTACGGTCCGGACGGCGTACCTTGCGGCCTTTTTCGTTCAGACCGGCAAAGGCTTGCGGGCTGGTGACTTCGTGGATCAAGTGACGGTCGATGTAGATCAGGCTGTCATCACCCAACTGGCTGATGATGTGGGCCTGCCACACCTTGTCGTATAAGGTTTTAGCCATGAATAATTACTCCTGACCTAAAATAGATTTAACAATGGCGTCGCCAACCTGCGAGGTGGAGGCGGCCTGGTTGCGCTTATCGGCGGGCAGCAGCTCACCGGTTAAGATACCGGCTTCCAGTACCTCTACTACCGCTTTATCAATAGCGTCGGCTGCGGCTGCCTGATTCAGACTAAAGCGCAGCATCATCGAAGCAGACAGGATTTGCGCGATAGGGTTTGCAATGCCCTGACCAGCGATATCCGGTGCAGAACCACCGGCCGGCTCATACATACCGAAGCCTTCTTCGTTCAGGCTGGCAGAAGGAAGCAGCCCCATAGAACCGGTGATCATAGCGCATTCATCAGAGATGATGTCACCAAACAGATTAGAACACAGCATTACATCAAACTGAGCCGGGTTTTTGACCAGCTGCATGGTGGCGTTATCGATATAGATATGGTCGAGTGCTACTTCGGGGTAGTCTTTGGCCACTTCTTCGGTGACTTCGCGCCACAGGCGGCTGCATACCAGTACATTCGCTTTATCAACCGAGGTTACGCGCTTATCTCGCTTCATGGCCGCTTCAAAGGCGCTAACGGCGATACGGCGGATTTCACGCTTGGAATAGCGCATGGTATCAAAAGCGTATTCTTCTTCACCTTCGCCGTCACGGCCTTTCGGCTGACCGAAGTAAATACCACTGGTAAGTTCGCGGATTACCAGTACGTCCACACCGCTGGCGGCGATGTCTTTACGCAGCGGGGATAAGTCTTCCAGACCCGCATAAATTTTGGCCGGGCGCAGGTTACTGAACAAATCAAAATGGCTGCGCAGGGTTAACAGTGCCGCACGCTCCGGGCGTTGTTCCAGTGGCAGGGTATCCCACTTAGGACCGCCAATAGAGCCAAACAGAATGGCATCGGCCTGTTCGCAGCCGAGCAGGGTTTTGGCTGGCAGCGCTTCACCTTCGGTATCAATGGCGTAACCTCCAACAGGATAAGCAGTACGGTTAAAGGTGATGGCAAACTTCTGTTCGATGGCATCCAATACTTTATTGGCTTCCTGCATCACTTCCGGGCCTATGCCGTCACCGGCAAGCACGGCAATGTTAAACTGGCTCATTTATACTCCTGCTACGCGTTCTTGTTGGTTCTTCTGCTGATCAATCTGGTCAGCAAGGTAGGTGTTGTTTAAAACGAAAATCAGTGCTTTCACACCGGCTTCGACGATATCGGTGGCAAGGCCCAGGCCGTGGAAACGGCGGCCCTTGTATTCAGTGATAACGCTAACCGACGCCAGCGCATCTGCACCTTCGCCTTTAGAATCTAATTTAAAGTCGACTACTTCCAGGTCGTTGTGACCCAGCATCGACATAATGGCTTTGTACGAGGCATCCACCGGACCGTTACCGGTCTCACAACGGGTCACCAGTTCATCACCAATTTTCAGCTGCACGGTAGCGCTGGGGATAATTTCTTTCCCGGACGTAGCGTGCAAATAAGTTAACTGATAGTGCGCCTGATCGTGTTTTTGCTGATCGAAAAACAGCAGCGCTTCTAAATCATAGTCGTAAACCTGCCCTTTTTTGTCGGCCAGATTCAAAAATGCCGCATAAATGGCTTCTAAATCGTAATCGGAATCTTTATAACCCAGCTCCTGTAAACGGTGCTTGATAACATGACGGCCGGAACGCGAAGTCATATTAAGGTTGTTTTTGTTAATACCAACACTTTCAGGTGTCATGATCTCATAGGTATTTTGCGCTTTTAAGACACCGTCCTGATGGATACCGGAAGAGTGACTAAAGGCGTTTGCGCCAACAATCGCTTTATTGGCCTGTACCGGCATGTTACACAGCTGACTGACCAGCTTAGAGGTACGGCTTATCTCTTTGCTGTTGATATTTGTGTTCAGGCCATACAGCGCGTGACGGGTTTGCAGGATCATGGCGATTTCTTCCAGCGAGCTGTTGCCCGCACGCTCACCAATACCGTTAATGGTACCTTCTACCTGACGGGCGCCGTTTTCTATTGCCGCCAGTGAATTGGCTACTGCCAGTCCTAAATCGTTGTGACAGTGTACGGAAATAGTGGCTTTATCAATGTTAGGCACACGCTCGAATAACTGGCGGATAATGCCGCCGAATTCTGTTGGCGTGGTATAGCCTACTGTATCCGGAATATTAACCGTGGTGGCACCGGCTGCAATAACCGCCTCAACCATGCGAGCCAGGTAACCGATTTCGGTACGTCCGGCATCTTCACAGGAGAACTCTACGTCGTCGGTATAGTTGCGGGCGCGCTTAACCGCCGCAACGGCCATCTCAACCACATCATCCTGTGATTTACGTAATTTATTATTCACGTGAATTTCGGATGTTGCGATAAAGGTATGAATACGGAACTGGTCTGCTACTTTCAGTGCTTCGCCACAGGCATCAATGTCGGCGGGTACGGCGCGTGATAAACCTGCAACCGTTGAGTTTTTGATTTCTTTGGCAATCATTTGCACAGATTTGAAATCGCCCGGTGAGGACACCGGAAAGCCAGCTTCGATAATATCAACGCCGAGACGCTCGAGGGCCAGTGCGATCTGCAGTTTTTCTTTTACACTTAAACTGGCTGGCAAGGCTTGTTCGCCGTCACGCAAGGTCGTATCAAATATTTTTACCTGATTCGTCATGGCTGTCTCTCGTTGATTTTAGTTAAAAAAAAACCCGTGCTGTGCACGGGTTTTATGTATTGATTCGATGGTCGCAATCTACCCGTGCAATCTGGCTGCCATAAGGAGTAGAAGAGATAGAATAAACGTACGCGGCATTAGTAAAACCTGTTGTTTGCTGCATGTGCGACCTTTCCGATGCCCGACAATTTACAGCCTGAACCGCAGCAGGTCAACCACTGATTCTGATTTTCGGTATAAATTTTAGTTATAAATTACTGCATAACAAAAAAATTAGGATGAAATTTCCTGTCATGCTGTAAATTAGATTATTCATTTCGCTTTCAGCGTATCAAGCTTACAGGTAGCAAATGAATGAAAGACAACAGGTTATTTATTATCGAAGCGTTGCGGTTCGCTGAACTTGCGCCAGTTAAGGGTACTGACCAGTAAGATTTCACGTAAGGTAAGTGTACGGGGCGAGGTGCGCCCTTTGTGATTCCAGGTGTGGCCGCAGCACGCTGCCGTAATAACTGCTTTTGATGGCTTTACCAGAGACAGGGTGATGTGTTCTTTGTCCGTATAGCGGGCAGGGCTTTCTACCGGTGTACCGCTAAAATCAAACCAACCAAATTTATTCACATGCAGCGTTTGGTTTTCCGGCTGCACATGATCAATAGAGTCGAGTTCTATATGCTCATTATCGAACTCCTGAACCCATACAGGCACTACCAGGCCCACTTTGGCATGCTCGGCGAACCAGGCGTTGGTTTTGTCCGTGTCGTTACTGCGAGCGGGGTTTTTTGCTGCCTGTCTGGCCTGCCAGCTGGCGTTGTGTTCATCCAGTTCCAAGGGCACGGCTTTGGCAGCCAGAAAACGGGCAGTGCGTCTGACATGGTGACTCAGGCCGGCAATACGACGACGTAGTAAACTGGGTTGGTTGGGGCCTTGTAGGGCAATAAGCGCAAGTTCGCGCTCATATAAAGCGTTACACAACTCAGCGATGATACGTTGGGATGTGTCTGACTCGACCGCATTGAAGAAGTCGGATTGATGTGACGCTGGGTCGGAGGAATGCGCCATTAGCGTTCTGATTGTGGGGACAGCATCAAAAAGTTGGCGGGCAATGCTGCCCGCCAGCTTAAGATTACTGACCTTTAATTTCGCTGCGGCCGTTGTAAGCTACTTTACCAGCAAGCGCTTCTTCGATGCGCAGTAACTGGTTGTACTTAGCTACACGGTCTGAACGACACAGTGAACCGGTTTTGATTTGGCCCGCTGCGGTACCTACTGCCAGGTCGGCAATAGTAGCATCTTCGGTTTCGCCTGAACGGTGCGAGATAACCGCAGTAAAGCCGGCATCTTTGGCCATCTTGATCGCTTCTAAGGTTTCGGTTAATGAACCGATTTGGTTAAATTTGATCAGGATAGAGTTACCGATACCGTTTTCAGTACCACGCTTCAGGATCTTGGTATTGGTTACGAACAGGTCGTCACCAACCAGTTGCACTTTGTCACCAATTTTCTTGGTCAGGCTGGCCCAGCCGTCCCAGTCGCTTTCGTCAAGACCGTCTTCGATAGACACGATTGGGTACTGTTCGCACAGCTCTGCCAGGTAGTCACCAAAGGCTTCTGAATCAAATGACTTGTCTTCACCAGACAGTACGTATTTGCCTTCTTTGTAGAATTCAGAGGCCGCGCAATCTAATGCCAGGGTAACGTCTTCGTTCATCTTGTAACCGGCTTTTTCTACCGCTTCAACGATAACTGCCAGGGCTTCTGCGTTTGAGCTCAGGTTAGGGGCAAAACCACCTTCATCACCAACGGCGGTATTAAGGCCTTTGGCGCTCAGTACTTTTTTCAGGTTGTGAAAGATTTCAGCACCCATGCGCAGGGCTTCTTTAAAGCTCTTTGCGCCAACAGGCTGTACCATGAACTCCTGAATATCAACGTTGTTGTCGGCGTGCTCACCACCGTTGATGATGTTCATCATAGGTACTGGCATTGAGTACTGACCAGACGTGCCGTTAAGGTCGGCAATGTGCTCGTAAAGTGCAACGCCTTTCTCGGTGGCAGCGGCTTTGGCAACGGCCAGTGACACAGCCAGAATAGCATTCGCACCCAGGGTTTCTTTGTTTTCGGTGCCGTCCAGATCGATCATGGTTTTGTCGATGTCAGTCTGAGCGACGGGATCCATGCCAATCAGAGCCGGTGCGATTTTCTCGTTTACTGCTGCTACGGCTTTTTCTACACCTTTACCCATGTAGCGGCCTTTATCGCCGTCGCGTAATTCCAGTGCTTCGCGTGAACCGGTAGAGGCACCAGATGGTGCACAGGCGCGACCCATAACACCTGAGTCTAAATATACGTCTGCTTCTACCGTGGGGTTACCACGAGAGTCCAGAATTTCACGTCCAATGATACGCGAGATCTTCGCCATTTTTTCTTCCTCAACAATAATAATGGCACTGCGGGAGTAGTCAGTGCCGGGTTTTATAAATTAATGATTTTCTTTCTGATACGTCTGCGCCGCTGCTACGAAACCGGTAAACAGTGGATGGCCGTCACGGGGAGTAGAAGTAAACTCCGGGTGGAACTGACCGGCCACAAACCAAGGATGATCCGGAATTTCAATGACCTCCACAAGGCGTTTGTCGGTGGACAAACCACTCACCTTAAGGCCTGCTGCTTCGATTTGATCGCGCAGGTTGTTGTTAACCTCATAGCGGTGACGGTGACGCTCGTAAATTTCTTCACTGCCGTAGGCGGCGTGTACCTTGCTGCCAGGGATCAGGTGACACAACTGACTGCCCAGACGCATGGTGCCGCCCAGATCGGAGGTTTCGTCACGGGTTTCGGTACTGCCGTCTGAATCGAGCCATTCGGTGATCAAACCCACAACCGGATAGGGTGAGCTGGGATCAAATTCGGTACTGTTGGCTTTTTCCATGCCCACGACATTGCGGGCAAATTCGATAAGCGCTACCTGCATACCCAAACAAATGCCTAAGTAAGGCACTTTGTTTTCGCGGGCATAACGGGCTGCCGCAATCTTGCCTTCGATACCGCGCTCGCCAAAGCCACCGGGGACCAGAATAGCATCCAGATTCTCAAGAATTTGGGTGCCTTTGGATTCGATGTCCTGTGAGTCAACGTAATGAATATTTACCATCAGACGGTTTTTCAGACCGGCGTGTTTCAGCGCTTCGTTAACCGACTTATAGGCATCAGGTAACTCAACGTACTTACCCACCATACCGATGTTGACTTCACCAACCGGGTTAGATTCTGCATACAGGACCTGTTCCCATTCGGTCAGATCGGCTTCCGGGCATTCCAGACGGAAACGATCAACCACCAGTTGATCAAGCCCCTGCGCTTTCAGAGCGGCCGGGATGCGATAAATGCTATCAACGTCTTTAAGTGAGATAACTGCTTTTTCAGCAACGTTGGTAAACAGTGCAATCTTGGAGCGTTCTGAGGCAGGCATAGCGCCAACTGAGCGGCACACCAGAATGTCTGGCTGAATGCCAATAGAGCGCAGTTCTTTTACGCTGTGCTGAGTCGGCTTGGTTTTAAGCTCGCCGGAGGCAGGCATGTAGGGCACCAGCGTTAAGTGCATAAACATGGCGTGGTCGCGGCCCACTTCGGTACCCAACTGACGAATGGCTTCGATAAACGGTTGTGACTCGATATCACCAACGGTACCGCCTACTTCCACAATAGCCACGTCGTGGCCCTGTGCGCCTTCGATAACGCGGCGTTTAATCTCGTTGGTAATGTGCGGGATAACCTGAATGGTGGCGCCCAGGTAATCACCGCGACGTTCGCGACGTAATACCTCTTCGTAAACCCGTCCGGTGGTAAAGTTGTTACGTTTGGTCATACGGGTGCGAATAAAACGCTCGTAGTGACCTAAGTCGAGATCTGTTTCTGCTCCATCATCAGTAACAAAAACCTCGCCATGCTGAATGGGGCTCATGGTACCTGGATCAACGTTAATATACGGATCCAGCTTAAGCATGGTCACGGTGAGACCGCGTGCTTCAAGGATAGCGGCAAGGGATGCAGCAGCAATGCCTTTACCAAGCGATGAAACAACACCACCGGTGACGAAAATATAGTTTGTCATGCGAAACCTAAGACGTTGGGTTATATTTTTGGGTAAAACGTTGTTTTTAAACAACACTGTAGACGGCGCAACAGTATACCCAATAAGGTGCTTTCACACAATTATAACAGCTCTAAAAGATACTGTTTCCTGGTGTTTTATACAAGGGGACTGAATTTATACCCGTGTTACCTCAAGTTACTTGATTTCAGCCGGAGAAAAAAATGTCTGAGGCAAGTCAAATTGTTGCAGGTGTAGTTATTCTACAGCAAAACGATTTGGCGCAGCATCAGGCATTTTTAGCCCGGCCCTTTGGGCGCTTCACAGCAATTCAATTTTGGTTTTCTATTGGTTTGAAAGGTATCTGCATTTCTGCATCCATATGCCTTGTAGTGCAATTGCTGTGATAGTGCTGAAACACGTAACTTGAGGTGGCACGGGTATTGGCGACTTCCGTTTTCGGGAAGCCGTTTAATCAGGTTTGCTGAAGAAGGACTTTTTGGTAATTTTACTATTTTAGCTGTTTTAGCTCATAAATCAGCGCTAAGGCCTGTTTTGGCGTAAGTTCATCAGGATCCACATCTTCCATAGCCTGCTCAAGGGCGCTTATTCTGGCTGGTAATTCAGCGGACTCTTCTGGCAACAGGCTTTGCTGGGCCGGCGCTGTGGTAAGTGTTTGTTCGCTGGCCGATACGGTGTGCTGGCTTTCAAGCGTTCGGAGCCGGGCTTTTGCCGCACTGATCACGGCTTTGGGCACACCTGCCAGCTGCGCTACCTGCAGGCCATAGCTCTTGCTGGCTGCACCTGTTTCAACTGAATGCATAAACCGAATGGTGTCGTCATGCTCAACGGCATCAAGGTGTAAATTCTGTACGCCTGGTAACGTATGGGTAAGCTCTGTCAGCTCAAAATAATGGGTGGCAAATAAGGTAAATGCCTGTAACTGAGTGGCAAGATACTCGGCGCAGGCCCAGGCCAGTGACAGGCCGTCGTAGGTGCTGGTACCGCGGCCAATTTCGTCCATTAATACCAGCGAATAAGGCGTGGCATTGTGCAGTATGTTTGCGGTTTCTGTCATTTCCACCATAAAGGTAGAGCGGCCGGAGGCCAGATCGTCTGAGGCGCCGATACGGGTAAAGATTTTATCCACCGGGCCGATTTCGGCCGACTCAGCCGGTACGTAGCTGCCAATATAGGCCAGTAACACAATTAGTGCGGTCTGGCGCATAAAGGTAGATTTACCACCCATGTTGGGGCCGGTAATGATTTTGAGCCGGGAGCCTTTATCCATATTGAGCGGGTTGGGAATGAACGGCGAATCCATGACGTACTCAACAACCGGGTGCCGGCCTTGTTGGTAGGTGACGCCGGGTACATCCGACAAATTAGGGCAGTGATATTCCAGGGTTTCCGCCCGTTCAGCCAGGGTGATCAGCACATCCAGCTTCGCCAACGCGGCGGCACTGGTGATCAGGGCATCAAGCTGTGGATTGATTAACTCAAACAGCTCCTCATAAAGTCGCTTTTCCAGCGCCAGAGCGCGGCTTTGCGAGGTGAGCACCTTATCCTCATGCTCTTTCAGCTCCGGCGTGATGTAGCGCTCGTTATTCTTTAGCGTCTGGCGGCGAATATAACTGGCCGGCACCAGATGACTATTGGCACGGGATACCTCAATAAAGAAACCATGCACCTTGTTGTAGCCCACTTTTAGCGTGCTGATGCCAGTTTGTTCCCGCTCCCGGGTTTCTATCTGGCGCAACAGTTCGGTAGCGCCATCGGATAGGTCCCGCAGTTCGTCAAGTTCAGCGTTGTAGCCAGGGGCGATTACGCCGCCATCACGAATAACTACCGGCGGGTTATCGATAATGGCGTTATTCAGTAAGTCCGACAGTTCAGGGAATTCACTGATCTGCTCACTTATACTTTTAATGAGCGGTGCGCCAAATACACTCAGCCCTTGTTGAAGTTCGGGCAGACTGCCCAGAGCGTTACGCAGGCGTGCGAAATCCCGCGGCCGCGCTGAGCGCAGCGCCAGGCGAGCCATGATACGCTCAATATCGCCAATTTGTTTTAACTGTCCGGTAAGCGTCGGATAATCTCCATTGAGAAAGTCGCCGATGGCCTGCTGACGGGCGTTCAGCTCGTTCCGGTCGGTAATCGGCGCGTGCAGGAAGCGCTGTAGTAAGCGACTGCCCATAGCTGTGGCCGTATTGTCGAGCACGGCAAACAGCGTGTGTTCGGTGCCGCCGGATAAATTCCGCGTTAGTTCAAGGTTTTTGCGCGTGGCCGCATCCAGTTGCACTCGGGTTGATTGCTGCTCAAGCGTGATAGCACGAATATGTGGCAGGGCCGTGCGCTGGGTGTCTTTAACATATTGCAGAATACAGCCAGCGGCACTGATAGCCAGGGTAATATTGGTTAAGCCAAAACCGGTGAGTTCACGGGTGCCAAACTGATTATTAAGCTGTTGCTCTGCGGTTTGTTGATCGAACTCCCATTCGGGGCGGCGGCGCAGGCCCTTAATATGATCAATCTTCGACAGCCAGTCGAAGCCTTCGGGGTAGAGTAATTCTGCCGGGTTGAGGCGTTGTAATTCGGCGGTGAGCATGTCGGTGCCACTGAATTCACTGACTAAAAAGCGGCCGCTGGTGATATCCAGCCAAGCCAGGCCGAATTGATCCTTAACGCTGTAAACCGCTGCCAGTACATTATCCTGGCGTTCGTCAAGCAAGGCTTCATCGGTAACCGTGCCCGGCGTTACAATACGCTGGACCTGGCGCTCCACCGGGCCTTTACTGGTCGCCGGGTCGCCAACCTGCTCGCAAATCGCTACTGATTCGCCCATTTTTACCAACCGCGCCAGATAACTTTCTACCGCATGATAGGGCACACCGGCCATGGGAATGGGCTCGCCGCCGGATTTACCCCGGGCGGTGAGGGAGATATCCAGCAGCTCGGCAGCGCGCTTGGCGTCGTCATAGAACAATTCGTAAAAATCGCCCATGCGATAAAAAAGTAAAATATTAGGGTGCTGCGCCTTTATATTCAGGTATTGGCGCATCATTGGCGTGTGTGATTCCAAGAATGCCTCAGCTTGCTGGTTGCTTGCGATTGTGGTTTTGACCAATAATACGGTCTCAATGTTATGAGTGTATTATTCCTATGAGCCAGTCATTTTCAACTTTTTCGAGACAGCAGTTGGATATAAATACGTTAGCTGAACAGATTTTGGCCGTTGGTGAGGCGCTACGGCAAAAGGGCTGGTCGGTTTCCTGTGCGGAATCCTGTACCGGTGGCGGGGTGGCCTATGCGTTAACCTCGGTGGCCGGCAGCTCTGATTGGTTTAATCAAAGCTATGTTACCTATTCCAATCAGGCAAAACAGGCCCTGGTTAATGTTAGTGACGAAACCCTTGATAAATTTGGCGCAGTGTCGGGGGAAACCGTGCGCGAAATGGCCGAAGGCACCGCCCGGCAAAGTGCTGCACAATGTACTGCAGCGATCAGTGGCATTGCCGGGCCTGGCGGTGGCAGCGAAGAAAAACCGGTAGGGACAGTATGGTTTGGCTTTTACTTAAACGGTGTAACCGATACAATCCGCCGCCAGTTTGAGGGTGACCGGGAAGCGGTCAGAACCCAGGCTATTGAGTTTGTTATTGCAACACTGCACCACAGACTAGTTGCGAAATAAACCAGGCGTGATGAAATAAAGAAAAGGCAAAAAGCATATTGCACTGTATAATCATACAGTATATTATGCAGTCATTATTTTAGTGATGGTCAGCTTACCGGCTGCATCAGTAAAAGCAACTGCGGATAACGCAATCAGAACAGAATAACGAGGGGTTTTCGGTGGACGACAACAAATCTAAAGCACTAACGGCTGCGGTCGGTCAGATTGAAAAGCAATTTGGTAAGGGCGCTATCATGCGTCTGGGCGACAACCAGGCAATGGACATTGAGTCTATTTCTACCGGCTCACTGAGTATTGATATTGCGTTGGGCATCGGTGGATTACCTTGTGGCCGGGTGGTTGAGATCTACGGTCCTGAGTCATCGGGTAAAACAACCCTAACCCTGCAGGTTATCGCTGAAGCGCAGAAAAAAGGTAAAACCTGTGCGTTCGTGGATGCCGAGCATGCGTTGGATCCGGTGTATGCTGAAAAGCTTGGTGTAAATATTGACGATCTGCTGGTTTCTCAGCCGGACACGGGTGAACAGGCACTGGAAATCTGTGACATGCTGGTGCGCTCTGGGGCAGTAGACGTAGTGATTGTTGACTCGGTTGCCGCACTGACACCGAAAGCAGAAATTGAAGGTGACATGGGTGATTCACACGTTGGTCTTCAGGCACGTTTGATGTCGCAGGCGCTGCGTAAATTAACCGGTAATATTAAGCGTTCTAATACCCTGTGTATCTTCATTAACCAGATCCGGATGAAGATTGGTGTGATGTTCGGTAATCCGGAAACCACTACCGGTGGTAATGCACTGAAGTTCTATTCTTCTGTTCGCCTGGACATTCGTCGTATTGGCTCAGTAAAAGAGGGCGACGAAGTGGTAGGTAACGAAACCCGCGTGAAAGTAGTTAAAAACAAAGTGGCACCACCATTTAAACAGGCTGAATTCCAAATTATGTATGGCGCTGGTATCAGTAAAGAAGCAGAGCTGATTGATTTGGGCGTTAAGCAAAAGCTGGTTGATAAAGCCGGTGCCTGGTACAGCTACAACGGTGACAGAATTGGTCAGGGTAAAGCGAACGTGGTGAAATTCCTTAAGCAAAACCCGGATATCGCTAATGACATTGAAACCAAGATCCGTGCAGAATTACTGTTATCGAAAAATATTAAAGCCGACGACGTAGAGCCTGAAGACGCGCTTTAATATAACAGTGACATTTTTCAACACCCGTTGGAAACTCCCCCTATAAGCCTAACTTATAGTTTTGCCCATCCATTTGGATGGGCTTTTTTGTGTGACAAATAAAATATTGGCATTCGTGAATCATCAGTTTACAGTAGACTCACATTTAACAAGTTGTAACTGGTTGGTTCAATTCGATGTTTTGCGGTAGTCCCCGACAGTCAGGCTTTACGCTGATTGAGTTAATTACGGTGATTATTTTACTTGGCGTGCTTTCTGTTACCGCCTTACCGCGGTTCGTTGACTTTCAGGACGATGCGTATGCGGCATCTGTTCAGGGAACCGGTACGGCGTTTGAATCTGCGATCAAACTGGCTCATCTTAAATGGGCCGTCAGCGGTAACTCCGGGCCCGTGGATAATCTTGATTTGTACGGTAACGGTGAGAATCTCATGGACATAAATGTCAATGGCTGGCCTGCGCAGAGCTACCTGCCCTATGAAGCGAGTCCAATGCTGGATAATGCCTGGGATTGTACATCTGTCTGGAGCGCTGTGTTATTGGATGGATCGCCCACCGTTGCAGAGGATACTTCTGCCGATTATCAGGCAACTTATAATGCTAATACTTGTACCTTTTATCTGGTTGCGCAGCCTGGCTATTCGATATTCTACAACTCGAATACCGGCGAAGTGTCTGTGGATATCACCCTTTAGATTTTCTCTTCGATGCCGGGAAATGCCTGTTTCCAGTTTTCTGGCACTTTACCCTGTAATACATACGAGTAAGCCAGTAATTCGGCAATAACATAATATAAAGGTTCAGGAATCGACTGACCGAGATCCAGGGTAGTCAGAAATTCGCTTAGGTAGGGATCTTCGTGAACCAGCACGCCATTCGCTTTCGCACTGGCAATAATCGCTTCAGCCAGATCATCATAACCCTTGGCGACAACCGTTGGTGCTTGTGACGGTTCGGCTTCATTATATTTAATGCCCACCGCGCGTTTGCTTTTACGGGTCATGCCTGTGTCTCCAGTATCTGATAGGGGCGGGTGGCCAGGGTATCCGGAATTTTGCCCAGTTGAAGCTTATGCTCTTCAACGGTTAAACCAAGTTGAGTAAAGCGTTTAAGTAAAAAAGGCAGAGTTACGCCGACTTTTTCCAATAACGCCTGATTCGACGAATAAATATCAAGATAAAGCTGTTCATCACGAATTTTCGCTTTAGTGAGCAGCTCTCCCTGTTCTCCGATATCCAGCTTCATCGTAAGGTGCCATTGCGTTTGAGCGGTATCGCTTTGTTGTTCTTGCTGGCGTTCCCGCTCGCGACGGATAAGCAGTTCAGCCGGCTTTTGCTGGGGTAATAGTCCGGGCAGCACATAATAAAAACTGTCATTGCCTTGTAGCGTTTGCTCCATATTACCAAGCTTGGCACTTTGATGCCCGGCAAGTAAGCCTTTAAGCTGCTTGAGCAGATTTTGCTGGCTGTCGATCTGAGCAAATTCTCTGACCTGACGCCCGGTAATTGAACCGAGCAGACTGTTTGGTGTATTACCTTTTGGTGCAGAAGTTCGCTGGCGGTTAAGCGCCTGATCGATATCTTCATGGGTTTTAAAGTGTCTGCCTAGCAATGACACCTGTAACAACTGGATAAGCCCGCTTAAAAAATTCTGTCCTGTCGGCGGTGATGAGAGCGTTAACGGCGACTGAAGCCATGCCGGTGACGTAAGTAGTTGTTTAAGCGCTGTGCTTTGTTGAGCTGAGTCGGTGCCGTTTTTAACTGTCACCGGCTCAGAAGAGCCAGTGACTTCGGGCTTAAGCGCTGACGATTCTGCGGAGGGCAGTTTGTTGGGCGCTGATAAATTAAGTTGTAACTGCTCAATCAACGAGTTAACGGGTTTGGCAAGGGCCGGGTTGGCACTAGCGAATTTTTGCAGTGCAGTAATAAGCACATTAAGACTCGATTGCAACGAATCCGTGTTACTGACATTAATTCGGTTGGCAGAGCGAATGAATTGCGTGAGCGCAGTTTTTGCCTCGGCGGGTAGCTGCTCCAGTTTATGCTTCGCAATACTTTCTACGTCTGACGGTATCACTGGCTTGCCTACTACGTTGTCCGGTGCACCAGAACGCACTAGTGCCTGCTGAGGCGGGCTGATATCCGCTTTAGGCGCAGTTGCTTTCGTCGGCGATGACAAAGATTGTTGAGTTGACTGACCTGCGCTCGTTTGAAGCTCGGTTACTAATGGCGTTATTGTAACCTTGGGGATGTTGCTAGCAGTCGTGCTTTGAATATTAAGTTGTCCTATTTGCTGAGGACTGACCTTGGGCGCTAATTGGGTGATAGCGGTGGTTGAATTTGTAGTAACGGCTACAAGCTGAGTCTTGCTACCGGTAATGGTTACTTCACTGCCTTTTATACTCACTGTCGCAGGGAGCATGGGACTCAATTGTTGAAATGACTTTGCTGCGGCAGGCGGAAGTGACTGAGTTACCCAACTTGCCAGTTTAGGCGGCTCCACGTTAAGTGGCATTTGCTGAGTGACAGCCTGGGTAAGTTTATTCAACAAAGGCGAATTCAGCGCTACGTTAACTATGCGAAGTGCACTCGCTGGCGCATTTGATGCCGGCGCAGACGCACTGGTTGGTGCCGTAAGTACCGATGACGACTGCGGAGTAATTTGTACCTGTAATTGATTTTGCCGTAATGAAACCGTTAGCGTTACTGTTGCAGGTAAAGCCGGTTTGTTGATTGAGGGGCCAGATAAGGGCGTATCGCTCTGTTTGGCCGTTTTTGCTAACGGAATATCGATAATCAATGGCCGCTCAGCACCTGCATTTACCCTTATTGAGGCACTGTTTTGGTGGATAACCGTGGCTTGTAGCGTGACTGGTGTTGTCAACGTCCGGGATAATGCCGTCATTAGCGACTGAAACTGCGCTTGGGATACCTGTTGGCGAATAGTTTCTGGCGACAGCTTTAGTAACGTAGGCAAAGCCTCTGAACCGACATCCGGCGGCAATACGGTTTTAAAAGGGATTGGGGAACCCTGCGGCGGCTGAATCGGCGCTTCTGCCGGCAATCGCACCAGCAGAAGGTTCTCGGCGCTGGCCAGGCGTACAGCCGGACTAACCTGCAGAGGCTGCTGGTTTGAGGCCATGAACACGCTGGTGTTACTAGCGGGTAATGCCTGGCTGGTTTTCGCCTGTCCGGCTGATGACGTTGCTACCTGAGCTGCGGCTGACCCGTTAATCTGCACAGGCTGTAAAACCTGAGCAATTCTGGCAATTGCCTGGCTTTTGGTTGTCACGTTCGCTGACTCCGCAGCGTTCACTCGACTGCTTTCGGCGCTTGCTTGTGGGGGCAGATTGGATGATTGCATAAGTCGTTATCGGCAGTCAGTTTCAACAGTTAAGTATAATGTCAATCGTGCCAAAGATTGAAATAGATCAGAAATTTGCCGATCCGCCCTTTGGGTAAGATGCGAAGCGGCTGGTTTATGATAGAATGCGGCGGATTTTTTTGCTAACAGAACGGGATGCATCTTGGCAGGACTTGCTGCAGACAATTTAACCTGTATTAAACGTGACAGAGTATTGTTTACTGACCTGTCGTTTCGCTTATCGCCCGGTCAGCTCATCTACCTGCGGGGTCCAAACGGCGCAGGTAAAACCAGTTTATTGCGGATCTTAACCGGTTTGTCGGCGCCCGAGAGCGGCCAGTTACTGCTCAATGAAGAGCCGCTGGATAAAGTGCGGGACAGATTTAATCAGCAACTGATCTACGTAGGCCACAAGGCGGGTATTAATGGTGCACTGACTGCCATGGAAAATCTGCGCTTCTGGTGTGCTCAACACAGCACGGATTTTAATGCGCAACAGACCTATGAAGTGCTTGCCAGGTTAGGATTGGTCGGGCTTGAGGATGTGCCGGTACGAATGCTGTCGGCCGGACAACAGCGCCGGGTCGCGCTTTCCCGTTTATGGCTAAAACAAGCAACTTACTGGATCCTTGACGAGCCCTTTACCGCGCTGGATACCGATGGCATTGAACTGCTCGAAACCCATATGCGCGAGCATGTAGCTAATCAGGGCTCGATTATTACTACCTCGCACCAACCGCTAAGCAAGCACGCTGGCCCATTTACCGAGTTAGTGCTGGAGTATCGGTTATGAATACCTTGATAAACGGTATCTTTAAGCGGGATATGGCGCTGGCTTTTCGACAGCGTTCTGAGCTGGCCCAGCCGCTGATGTTTTTATTAATGGTGATCACGCTTTTCCCTTTGGGCATTGGGCCCGGGCCGGTTACCCTGCAAAAGATAGGACCAGGCGTTATCTGGATTGCAGCGATTCTTTCCTCCCTACTGGCCATGGAGCGTCTTTTTCGTGACGATTTCTGGGATGGTTCGCTGGAGCAGTACATGCTGAGCGGTCAGTCGGTGGCGGCCATTGCAGCGGTCAAGGTTTTAGTCCACTGGCTGGTGAGCTTTTTACCGCTGGCACTTTTTTCACCGTTACTGGCACTATTTTTAAACCTGACGGTCGATATGTATATCGCCTTAATGCTAACCCTGGTGCTGGGCACACCGTTATTGTCGCTGGTTGGGGCAATCGCGGTAGGGTTAACGGTAGGTTTACAACGTGGTGGTGTGTTGTTGGCGTTATTGTTAATACCGGTGTTTATTCCGTTATTGATATTTGCCACCTCGGCGGTAGATTCTGCTGCACTCCAATTACCTTACCGGGCACAACTTGCTATTATTGGCGCCATGCTAATGCTGGCGATGGCATCAGCCCCCTTTGCAATTGCTTATGCACTTAAAGTGAGTCAAAACTGATGTGGAAGTGGTTACATCCGTATGCAAAACCTGAGCGAGCGTATCAACTGTGCGTAACGCTTCAGCCCTATTTTCTCTGGCCTGGTATTCTATGCTTAATCGCCGGCAGCATCTGGGGGCTGGCCTTTGCCCCGCAGGACTATCAGCAGGGTGATTCTTTTCGGATTATTTATATCCATGTACCCAGCGCCATTTTGTCGATGAGTACCTATGTAGCCATGGCGGTTGCCGCGTTGGTGGGCATTGTGTGGCAATGGCGAACCGCGTTTATGGCCATGATTGCGATGGCGCCTGTTGGAGCGGTGGTGACCTTTATTGCGTTGTTTACCGGCGCGGCCTGGGGTAAACCTATGTGGGGGACCTGGTGGGTATGGGATGCCAGACTTACGTCTGAACTCATTCTGCTGTTTCTCTACCTTGGTGTGATTGCCCTGTATGGCGCGTTTGAAGATAAACAGCAGGCGGGTAAAGCGGCAGGGGTAATGGCTCTGGTTGGTGTGGTGAATGTGCCCATCATTCATTACTCGGTTGAATGGTGGAATACCCTGCATCAGGGCGCGACGATCAGTAAATTTGATAAACCTTCCATTGCGCCTGAGATGCTTTGGCCATTATTGATCGCTTTGCTGGGTTTGGCCTTATTTATTGCAGCAGTGACCGTAATGCGTATGAAAAATGAAATCATTCGGCGAGAATATCACCGCCCCTGGGTGAAAGATCTGGCGGCGCGAGCGCTCGGAGATGACCATGCAGTTTGATAGTTTGCAGGATTTTCTGGCCATGGGCGGCTATGCCCTTTATGTGTGGCTGTCGTTTGGTGTGTCTTTACTGGCGCTGGTGTGGGTAGTTATCGACAGTGCCGGCACCCATAAAAAGTTGTTGCGCAATGCCCGTGAAGAACAAGCGCGGCAAGCCCGAATTGCGGCGGCGCGAAAGGCTCAGGCAGTGCAATCTGAATCACAACAGACAGGTAGTTAAGCAGTATGAATCCAAGACGACAAAAGCGACTCGCTGCCGTTGGTGGCATTGGTTTACTGATTGTTGGTGCGATCACGCTGATGCTATTCGCATTAACCGACAATATCGATTTGTTCTATACGCCCTCTGAAATCGTCGAGGGCAAAGAAGGGGTAAAACCTACAGTCGGTCAGCGCCTGAGAATTGGTGGCATGGTGGTACCGGGAACAGTGAGTCGGGATTCAGAATCATTGGCGGTGAGCTTTAATCTTATCGACACCGGCCCGCAGGTAACGGTGCGTTATGCCGGCATCCTGCCAGATTTGTTCCGTGAAGGGCAGGGCATTGTTGCTACTGGCGTGTTACTGGAATCCGGTGTGATTGAAGCTGAAGAAGTACTGGCTAAACATGACGAAGAATACATGCCGCCAGAGCTTGCCGAGAAAATGAAAGGCATTAAGCATGTTAACCCCAATCAAGGAAATACAGGCTCGTGATCCCCGAAATAGGTAATATTGCCGTCGCCCTGGCGCTGGTTGCTTCCATTTTATTGTCGGTCTATCCACTATGGGGCGCATTCAAAGGGCACAATGCCATGATTGGCACCGCACGTCCTCTGGCCATTGCCATGTTTAGTTTTACTGCCCTGGCATTTGGCTGTTTAGTCTATGCATTTGTTACCGATGACTTTTCGCTAAATTATGTTGCGCAGAATTCTAACAGCCGTTTACCGGTGTACTATAAGGTCACGGCCGTCTGGGGTGGGCATGAAGGTTCGTTTTTACTCTGGGTTCTGATGTTGTCATTGTGGACAGTGGCCGTGGCCCTGTTTAGCCGCGGTATTCCGCAAATCATGATTGCGCGGGTACTGGCAGTGCTTGGCATGGTTTCTGTTGGTTTTTATTTGTTTATTCTGCTGACGTCTAATCCTTTCGACAGCATGCTGCCTTACTTTCCGGTAGACGGCCGGGATTTGAACCCGCTGCTGCAGGACTTTGGCATGATCATTCACCCGCCTATGTTGTATATGGGGTATGTCGGATTTTCTGTGGCGTTTGCGTTTGCAGTATCGGCGCTGCTTTCCGGACAGCTTGATTCAACCTGGGCGAGATGGTCACGGCCCTGGGTGATTGCCGCTTGGAGCTTCCTGTCGGTAGGCATTGCGCTCGGGAGCTGGTGGGCCTATTACGAACTTGGCTGGGGCGGCTGGTGGTTCTGGGATCCGGTAGAAAACGCGTCCTTTATGCCTTGGCTGGTGGGTACTGCGTTAATGCATTCCCTGGCGGTAACTGAGAAACGTAAAGCGTTTAAATCCTGGACAGTATTGTTGGCGATTGCCACCTTCTCGTTAAGTTTATTAGGTACCTTCCTGGTGCGTTCCGGGGTAATAGTATCGGTGCACTCCTTTGCCAGCGACCCGGCACGCGGGCTCTTCATCCTGGGTATTCTGGTGTTATTAACCGGTTTCAGTTTAGTGCTTTATACGCTGCGTGCGCAGCAGTTAAAAAGCCCGGGCCGTTACCAGCTATTCTCCCGTGAAGTATTGCTGATGGGGAATAACGTGTTCCTGTGCGCAGCAACTCTGGTTGTCCTGTTAGGAACGCTGTTGCCTTTAGTGCATAAGGAACTTGGACTAGGGTCAATTTCCATCGGTGCGCCGTTTTTTAATCAGATGTTTACGCTGCTGATTGTGCCCTTTGTATTGTTTCTTGGCCTTGGGCCACTGACCCGTTGGAAACACCAACCGGCCTCCCAGGTACAAAAAACACTATTAATTGCCTTTGGCCTAAGCGTAAGCGCTGGGGTGTTAATCAACTTTACCTACGATGCGCCCACTTACATGGCGGCGCTGGGACTGGTGCTTAGCGCCTGGATCCTGATTACGACGACCCTGGAAGTAGTACAAAGAGTGTCTGCCATGGATACCAGTCTGAGTGCTTTCGAACGCTTACGTAAGCTCACGCCCAGTCATTGGGGCATGATCCTTGGTCACCTGGGCTTTGCGGTAACGCTGATTGGCATCACGCTGGTGAGTAATTACGAAGTGGAAAGAGACGTTCGTATGATGCCGGGCGAGTCCGTCACCTTATCGGGCTACGAGTTTGCCTTCCGCAAGGTAGAGCAACGCAACGGGCCGAATTATACCGCCGATGTGGGCATTTTTGATGTATACGAGTCGGGTGATAAGCTGGTGCATCTTGAGCCTGAGAAGCGCTTGTATCTGGTACAGCGTATGCCGATGACGGAAGCCGGTATTTATTCGACTATCTTCAGGGATCTGTTTATCGCTATGGGAGAACCTCTGGACGATGGTGCCTGGGCGATACGCGTTTATATCAAACCCTTTGTCACCTGGATCTGGGCCGGGGCTGTCATCATGGCCATTGGCGGAATATGCTCGATGAGTGATAAACGTTATCGCATGGCTAAAGTGGCTAAAGTACGCACTGCGGTAGGCGGTGTAGCAACCGGCGAGGAGGTTGAAGCATGAAGAAGATAATGATTTTCGGCGTACCGCTGCTGGCCTTTCTGGTATTGGTGGTGTTTTTGTTCAGTGGTTTGTTTTCTGATCCCAGGGAGCTTGATTCCCAGGTTAAAGGCAAACCCATGCCGGCTTTTTCGTTGCCGGACCTGATGAAACCGGAAACGACTTATACGCCTGAGGTATTCAAAGGTAAGGTAACTTTACTGAATGTGTGGGGCGTCTGGTGCGTGACCTGCGCCGTGGAATTGCCTTATCTGACTGAGCTTACTGAACAGGAAGGGATCAGCATCGTTGGTTTATATTTCGATCAGGATCTTGATCCGGAGTTTGGTACCAAGACCTTAAACCGGGTCCAGCAGGAAGTGGAAGAGATCACCAGTCGCTTTGGTAATCCTTACCAGTTTCATATTTTCGATGTGTACCGTGATACGGCACTGGACCTGGGCGTGACCGGCGCGCCAGAGCATTTTCTTATCGACCACAACGGTGTGATCCGTATGCATTATATCGGTGATATCAACGAACGTGTCTGGAACAATAAAGTAGGCCCGTTATACGCGCAGTTACAACAGGAAATGGCGCAGGAGAATTCAGCTGAATGAAAACAGTAATACTCACGGTCTTACTACTTATCTCTGCATCGGTTGTGGCCACTGAAGATAGCTATGAGTTTGATACGCCGCAGCAGCGTCAGTTGTTTTTGTCGCTTACCGAGGAGCTTCGCTGCCCTATGTGTCAGAACCAGAATATTGCCGATTCTGACGCCATGATTGCCCATGACATGCGCCGTAAGGTGTATAACCTGGTAAAGCAGGGTAAAACCGGCGATGAAGTCATTGACTACATGAAGACCCGCTACGGCGATTTTATCAGCTATAAGCCACCGGTAACGCCGGTGACTATGTGGTTATGGCTGGCGCCAGTGTTATTCGCCTTGCTGGCGTTTGTGATAGTGATTGTGCGACGGAAGTCGACACCGCTGGAGGATATGGCCGCCAAGCTGGCCAAAGCAGAGGCGATGTTAAAGCAGGGTGATAAGTAATGTCGTGGATGTTTATTGGGGCTGTCATTGTATTGATAGCCATGTTGATCCTGCTGGTGGTTTTACCCTGGTTAAAGCAGCGTCCGGAACAGGAAAATCTTACCCAGGCTAACATTGCCGTGGTGAAAGAGCGCTTAAAGGAATTGCAGCGCGAAGTCGACGAAGGCTTGCTCAGTGAGCAGGACATGCGTCAGGCCAGCGATGAAATTAAAATATCGCTGGTAGAAGAGCAACAGACGGAATCTAACGGATCAGCAAACGCTTCTTTTGTATTAGCTTGTGGTGCTTTGTTGGCCTTGCTCGTGGGTGGCTTTGCTTATTTTAAAGCCAGTAATATTGAGCATTTACAGGACGCACAGGCAGCGCTTGATGCGTTACCCAAGCTCAGTGCCAAGCTGGCTGATGGGCAGGGCGAAAATTTTACCCCGCAGGATTTTCAGCAGTTGACGCTGGCTATCCGAAAGCGTCTGCAGGAAAACCCTGAAGATGGTCAGGGGTGGATGTATCTGGGCCGTATCTGGATGGCACTGAGTCAGACAGAAGAAGCCTACGCGGCGCTGGAGAAAGCGCTGCATTTCTCGCCTGATGACGAAAACGTGCGCATGACCTATGCCCGTGCACTGATGATGAGTGATGACAAGGCTCAGCTTGAAAACGCCCGGCGTTTATTAGCCTCACTGATAGATGGGCAACAACAGAATGATAACCTGGTACTAATGCAGGCAGTTGTGGCAGGCCGGTTAGGTGACAAGGTGTTATTAGCAGATAGCCTTGCCAGGCTGGAGGGGAAGCTTCCTGCTGACAGTCCTATCGCCATGCAGTTAACCGAACGGTTGGCCAGTTTAAATGGAGAGCAACCGGCAAAAGCGGCCATCACCGGCTTCAATCTGACTGTAGAAATCAGTGAAGAGTTGGTAGCCAATCTGCCGGATAATGGGTTTTTATTTGTGTTTGCCCAGGATGCTAACAGTGACAACCGGATGCCCGCTGCGGTATTAAGGTTACCTTTAGAAAATTTACCGTTAACTGTGACGTTAACCAGTGAGAATGCTATGGCACCTAATTATTCACTGGAACAACTTTCAACAGCCCGCCTGATTGCCCGTATTTCAACGGATCAGGAAGCGCCTGCTCAACCTGGCGATCTTGAAGGTACTACGGAGGCTGCAGTGGCAAACGGTAAAGTTATCGATCAAACCATCGTAATCAACAAGGAATTAATGTGACATTATCTATACGTCGCTTTTCGTTATTTCTCCTCTTCTCTGGTGCTTTGTTTCTCTTAGGCTGCGCCAGCAATAATGCTGAGCAGCAGGCACAGGTCAGTGCTCAGGCCAACTCTGCCAGCGCGCCGTCCGACTACTCTGATCCACGCGACCCGCTGGAGAGTGTTAACCGCGTAGTATGGGATTTTAACTGGGAAATCCTCGATAAGTATCTGCTGCGTCCTGCCGCAACCACTTACGTTACCGTCGTTCCCGGTTTTGCCCGAACCGGCCTTTCTAATGCGGTGGAAAACCTGGCCGAACCGGCCAATATGCTTAATAACCTTTTACAGGGTAAGGTTGGGCCTTCCTTTGACAGCTTTACCCGTTTTGTTATTAACTCGACGGTTGGTGTAGCGGGTTTCTTTGATGTTGCTGGAGCCATGGGCCTACAACGGCAGGAAGAAGAGTTTGGCGAGACTCTCGGAAAGTGGGGGGTAGGAAGCGGGCCATTTTTAATGATGCCAGGTCTTGGACCTACCGATCCGCGCAGTTTTTCCGGGGAGCTCGTTGACAACCTTTATTTCCCGATGACGCTGATGACAGGTAATCTTAACGTGTTAAGGTTTACCATTGGCGCGCTGGAAGCTCGTGCTCAGCTGCTTGGTCAGGAAGGGCAGATCGAAAACGCCAGAGACCCTTACGAGCAGGTTAAAAACATCTATTTTCAGAACCTTGAGTTTCGGGTGACCGATGGTAAAAACCTCGATGCGCAGCCCGATGAAGAAGAAGCCGAAGAGTTCGACGAATTTGAGGCGTTGTTTGACGATGTGGACCTGGAAAGTGAGCCACTGGACGAAGCAAAAGATAATTAGAGAGTTAAACAAAAGGCGCGTTAAGCGCCTTTGTTATTTTAAGGGTTAATAACCCTGTGGGTTTTGTGATTGCCAGTGCCAGGCATTTTCACACATATTCTCGAGGGTTTTCTGAGCGTTCCAGTTAAGCTCGGTAGCCGCTTTGGTGGGATCGGCATAACAGGCTGCTACGTCGCCTGAACGACGCGGTGCAATCTTGTAGTTTATAGACTTGCCACAGGCTTTTTCGAAGGCCTTAATCATTTCCAGAACGGAGTAACCCTGACCGGTACCCAGATTATAGATATCCAGTCCCATATTCAGGTCAAGACGTTCAATGGCTTTCAAATGGCCATTAGCTAAATCTTCTACATGAATATAATCCCGTACACCGGTGCCATCCGGGGTGTCATAGTCATCACCAAATACGGCTAATTGTTCGAGTTTGCCAGACGCGACCTGGGAGATATATGGCATCAGATTATTGGGAATACCGTTAGGGTCTTCGCCAATCTGACCGGAAGGATGCGCCCCCACAGGATTGAAATAGCGTAGTAACACGATATTCCAGGCTTCGTCTGACTGATACAGATCGGTCAGAATAGTCTCTACCATCAGTTTGGACATACCGTAAGGGTTGGTTGGCTGGCCCGTCGCCATGTCTTCTCGTAACGGTAACGACACCGGATCGCCATACACGGTGGCGGATGAACTGAAAACAATGTTCTTAACATTGTGTTTGCGCATTACATCGCATAGCGCTACGGAACCATAGACGTTGTTTTCATAGTATTCCAATGGCTTCTGAACCGATTCACCAACCGCTTTTAAGCCTGCGAAGTGAATCACGGCATCGATGTTATGGTTTGAGAATACCTCATCGAGCTGCTCAGTATTACGGATATCACCCTGTACGAAGGTCACGGCTTTGCCTGTTAAGGCTGACACGCGCTTGAGAGATTCCTCTGAGGCATTACTGAGGTTATCAAATACTACAACCTCATAATCCGCTTCCAGTAATTGCAGTACGGTATGGCTGCCGATATAGCCAGCTCCACCGGTGACAAGTATTGTTTTCATTGCTTATCCTTGTGTGACAACGATTCTAAATATTTGGCGCTTAACGAGTATTGTACAGGTTTCACAATAATGGGATACAGCAGGAAAACCAGCAATGCCCATAAAAGTGACGTCCAGTCTGCTGCAACACGAAGGAGTAGTGCAAACGCAGGTACAATCACCAGTAGTTTAAGAATGTTCAGTACGGTCTTTTCCGGAACCGTGAGTTTTTTTGCCGCTCGTTCCAGTCTGCGCATACGTTCTGCTAAAGGCAGGCCAGCTAAACCAGGAATATTGCGCGTCGAAAAATATAAATGCATAAAGTGCTCTTAATAAAAAACCGCCGGGACATGACGTCACGGCGGTTATTGTATGGCAATCAGCCAGTGTTTAAAACACAGGGGGCGTTATTGCGTCTTTTCCCCGATACCGGCTTTTTCCCAGAATCGTGATTTAAAGCTCATAAGACCAATCACAATAGCAATAGCAATACTAAACAGGGCGATTTGCAAATACAGGTTTGGCATTTCCTGCACGTTCTCAGGGTCAAAGTTGCCTGAAAGCAGGCCTGCAATAATATTACCAATTGAGTAGGTGAGCACGAATACGCCCATCATTTGACCGGCAAAACGCTTAGGTGACAATTTACTTACCGCACTTAGTGCTACCGGGCTAAGGCAAAGTTCGCCCACGGTATGCAGGAAGTAAGTAGTTACCAGCCACATAGGAGCTACTTTAAGTCCCTGCGCCGCATATTGAGATGCCATAAACATGACCAGGAAGCCTGAAGCCATAATCACAATACCGATTGCACACTTAATGGTATAAGAGGGATCAATCATGCGCTTGGCAAGGTTAATCCAAAGTGCTGCAAAAAACGGCGACAGAATAATAATAAACAGTGAATTAGAGAGCTGGAACCACACGGTAGGAATTGCATCCATACCAAACCATGACGTCAGCCATGAGCCACTTTCCAGTGCGCGATCGGTATAGTTTTGGGCGAATAAATTCAATGAAGAGCCAGCTTGTTCGAAGCCTGACCAGAAGCACGCAGAGGCAACACAGACTAAAAACAGGGCCCACATACGTTGCTTTTCATTATCGCTTAACTCACCTTTAAAATAGATGAAACCGAAATAAACAAAGAAAATGGCGGTGAAAATAATAGCGACTTTTTCCGCAAGAGCGACGGGCTCGATAACAATGGTGCCCATATGTGCCAGGATAATGACCACAATGGCTGCTGCCAGCACACCGAATACACTTAGCCAGGCACGCTGTTTCGCTGCACCAACATATGGGTTTGCAGGTTCAACCGACTCTGCAGCTAAAGAACGGTTACTAAAGTAGTACTGCACGAGACCAAAGCCCATACCCACTGCAGCGGCGCCAAATGCATAGTGCCAGCCCCAGTTCTCCTGCAGGTAACCTGTGACCAGATACGCAATCAAAGAACCGATGTTTATGCCCATGTAGTAAAGGGCATAGCCACTGTCCCGGCGGCTATCATCGTCACCATATTGCTGACCGACCATGGCCGAAATGTTTGGCTTAAGTAACCCTGTACCTGTAGCAACCAGAATAAGTCCGACAAAGAAAAGGTTTTGCAGGTCGACAGCCAGTACAATGTGTCCGGCGAAGATAATTAAACCGCCGTACCAAACGGCTTTTTTACCGCCAATCAGACGGTCAGCAAGCCAACCTCCGGGTAAGCCAAGAAAGTATACCGCCCCGGTATACAGGCCATAAATGGCGCCGGCTGAGGCTACGGTGAAGCCGAGGCCTTGTGTTTGCAAGCTGGCTGTCATAAACAGTACAAGCAGGGCGCGCATACCGTAATAACTCATGCGTTCCCACATTTCAGTAAAAAATAGCGTTAACAAACCACCCGGGTGGCCGAAAAAACTGGTGTCGTTAGAAGTTTTTGTTGTCACAACAGAGTTCCATATAGTTTTTATTTAAATTTTTTGTCGTCCGAGTGCACGGTCTGCAGGTAAGAGCTGCACGTACACAGGCTATCTCTCTTATACTAGAGGATGATTCGCGACACAAGCTACCTTGGTTAAAGCACTGCTCATGGCGGGTAATCGGTTATCATCTGATTGTAGCGTTTGACTTACAACTCTTTGATAGTGGCAATGATAATGCGGCCTGCTATAAAGGCCATAATAAGCATGACGCCTATCAATACCAGATTGTAGACCGTCTTAGGGTAGGCCGCAGAATCTGGCAATGTGGGAGACTCGATAGTCACCAGATGTTGTATTTGCTGGTAAGTGTCGACCCGCGCATTTTCAAGTGTCATCAGTGATGAACCATATGCCTGCATGGCAAGCTCGGCCTGAACCTGTAAATTGGAATACTGCGCCATCAACTGATTAATTGATAACTTGGCTTCGCCATTTTGTGCATCACTGATTTTCGTTTTCTGACTGCTTATTTGTTCTTCCAGAGCTTTGATTTGACGCTTAAGGGAGATTATCTCCGGTGCAGAGTCAGACATAATGCTCTTTAAAGTATTTAGCTCTGCTTCTTTCTGGGCCAGTGTTGCCTCCAAAGAAAAAGCGATCTGCTGGATAGCGACACCCTCTGCATTAGGGTCCAACACGTTATATTTGGTTTGGAAATCAATTAAAGCCAACTTAGCATTTTGTAATTTCTCTTCAACAATATCGTGTTCGCTTTGAGCGAAAGCCAATCTTGACTTAGCAAGGTTATTACTTATTGCGTTTATAAATTTTTCCGCGCGCAGCACAATAGTCTGGCTGATTAACTGGGCATAGTCAGCATCGTAAGCTCTGGCAGAAAGTTGGATTACACTGGTATTGGAATCGATAGCCACTTCTGTGTTAGCGAGGTAATATTCGAGAAAGTCTTCTTCGCTGTGATTCGAGCTGAGCCGACTAATAAAGTCTCCTGCTGAAGACGTATAGTGCTCACGGAGTCCGATAGTTTCATCAAGGTAATGAAGCATGTCGGCAGATCTTACAAACGCGACAACCAATTGGCTATCATTGGCACTGGCTACACCGGTAACGCCACTCATCAACATTGACGAAGGATCGAAATTGTTGGCGCCATCGGCGGACTTCACCACCAGCTGACTCGTACTCTCATACTTTGGGGCTGCAATTAATGTGAGATACACCGCATATAGCAGCCAGGGAACGACAACTAACAGGATCGGACGCTTTTTAATTTGAGCGGTAATATTATCTAGTATTTGTTTCATTTATCTGCTCATTTATTCCATGTAGGCTGCGATACCTTCTTCAAGGTCACTGTAGTAATTGAGTTGGCCGTCTTCAATGATGATCGCCGAAGTACAAAATTCCCGCACCTGTTCCATTTCGTGGCTGACCATTATAAGCCCGGCTTCTTTAGCTTTGACTTCCAAAGCTTGTCTGGCCTTGCGGCGAAATTTAGGATCACCAACCGATGTGGCTTCGTCTATAAGATAAATATCGAAATGAATGTTGATGCAACAGGCAAAAACGAGTCGGGCACGCATTCCAGAAGAATATGTTTGCACCGGTAGGTCAAAACGTTTACCTATTTCAGCAAAGTCCTGTACCGCTTCTTCATATGCAGCCAAGTCTTTTACATCATTAATTCGGGCAATAAACCGGGCATTTTCTCGTCCGGTCATCTTTGGGTGGACGCCTGTTGCCAATGCTACCGGCCAGGACATCGATTTATTAGTATAAATCTGGCCCTTATCGGGATATTCACTTTTAGCCAGCATGCGAAACAGAGTCGACTTACCCGCACCATTCTTCCCCAGAATAGCGACGTTATTCTCGGTCGGAAAATCAAAATTGAGGTTTCTGAAAATATACTGAGGGCCCAGCCGGCTGGGATATGACTTGGTCAGATTAATTAAGCGAATAGTCATCGTGATAACAAGCCTTTCCAGGTCAGGTGATACAACGAAACAGCAAAGAAAAACACAATCAATGTAAATTGAAATGCGTATTGGAGACTAACGCCTTGATCACCATAGGACTCAAAACAAGCATAACGGCCAAGTTCAATAAAATGTACCAGTGGATTCCAGGTAAACCAATGCCAGTATTCAACAGGGATATCCTGCAAGCTAAAAAATACGCAGGAGATAAAAAATAAAGGTCGGGTGAATACGCCTACGATCTTTTTGACTTCGGGTAGATATGAAGAAGCGATGCCCAATATGCAACTCATACTTATTGTCATAATCCAGAGGAGATGAAACAACAAAAACAGCAGTAAGGGATCATGAACTGGGAAGGTTACCCCAAGTAGGTAAATAGTTAGCATAGCCAGCACAATAACTATAACTTTTATTGTATATTCAACAAATGCTGACACCAACAGCGCTGATATTGGCTGAACCTGCCTGAAAGCATATAGTGGCTTATTCTTGCTAAATGCACTGGCGACTTTTGTAAAAGGTTGCAGAAACGATTGGATAGCAACCATACCAATCAACATAAATATGAATATAGGTATGCCGTGAGCATCTCCTTCACGGACTAGGCTTCTTACGTAAGATAAACCAAATATGAAAGCAAAGGGCTCGAGAAAACCCCAGGCTAAGCCTAGCCTGTCGCTAAACTGGGACCTAAGCTCTCGCAGGAAAAGTGCAAAACAAACACTTTTCCATACCTTGAGTTGAGAGCGAAATGAGACGCTTACAATATCTGACATTAGTTGAGTGCTACGTTGGCCGCCACAGCAATCTGGTAAATGATCTGAGTGATATCTTTGACTGCCTGCAATGTTTTGGCATCAACCCTTGGTAATACGATCACCTGATCACCGGCTGCCACATCTGAGTTATCATCAACATCATAGAAATCAACCATACCATTGGCACGGATAACCAGAATTCGGGCATCGTTAGCCCTCTCGCTAAAGCCTCCCGCCCAGGCAACGTAATCGGAAAGTTCTGCGTCCGGATTAAACACTACCGACTGAGGCATTAATACTTCACCACCAACGTGGACCAAATCCGTTTTGGTTGGAATGACAATGGTGTCGTTTTCTTCAAGCAGAATGTCCGCCACGTTATCGTTTTCAGCAATAATGACCTTACCAAGCGGTTTCACCTGTCGGGCTCTGGCGATAAAGTCGGTTACCAGTTGTGCTTCCTGAACCCGAATCGAGCCTTCGCCGGTAGAGCGCACCGGCGCCGTATAGATGCTCCGCTCTAAGCGATCCAACGCCTGATTGATAATCAACTGTTGTTGATCGGCGACACTTTCTCGAAGCAAATACACATTCTTAAAATCTGCCAGGTTCGGATCGATCTCAATATTACTCAGCACCTGATGCAATCTGGCACCTTTGGATACCATGACCCTTGACGCTCCGCGGAAACTGCCTGCTACATTAATCGGATAAATTTGTACTTCATAGTCGTTTTTGAATTCGACATGATCGCCAGGACGCAAACTGAATTGTTTAAAATCAGTCAGTGGGGCATAGCGGGCAAATTGTGCGCCGTCCCGAAGACCGCTGACCGATACGTGGCTGATAAAGTCGCCGGGTTTGGCGTAATCGACCAGCGCTTCGCCGGTTAAGTCTGAGGGTTTTAACTCAAAGGTGAAGCTGTTTCTAGCGCCTTCGCTGACGGTGATAGTTGGGCCAATAGGACGAACCAGAATCACGTCTTTATCCTGAAACGAAATCGCTGGTAATTCGCCTTCGGTAACAAAGTTATATAAATCAATTGAGTGAATGACTTCGCCGGCGCGTAAAATATCGATACTACGGAAGCTGCCGCGCAGAAAATCAACGCCGCCGGCACGTTTGAGGAAATATAGCGGGCTATCGGTTGCCTGGCCGGCATATTGGCCTGGCCTTAATACTGGCCCCGAGACATAAACAGATACCGGCGTTGCCGTCAGTAAGTTGACATAAACATTTACATCATTGGTATATACCTGTTTGATGCTGCTTGTGACTGTGGCATTAACCTGACTGGATGGAACGTTTAACAGGTTAACCGGGCCAATATTGGGAATGAAGATATTACCCTGGCTATCAACGGTTGCGACATCGGAATAATCCACCGCGCCCCAAAGCCAGATTGAAATTTGGTCGCCGGGGGCAACCAGATAATTGGGGTTCACCGAGTTTGTGCGTTCTGACTCAAAGCCACCGACAAACAGGTTTGCAGCGAACGGCGGATTCTCCATGGCTTCCTGCAGAGGAAAAACCATATCCATAGTCGGCTCGCCTGGTAATACCAGACCATTGCGGGGCTGTGTACTATACTGGCCGGAGCTTGGCCGGGTACCAGTCTGACTGTTGCCTTGCAAGGTAGGGGATGCAGACAACTGCACCGGGCTAACGCCTGCATTGCCGGTGTTGGCCGCTGCTGAATTATCGGCCCCTCGTTGACTTAGTTGCTGTTGAATTTGTTGAATTTGCTCAGCTGTTTGTGCCTGGACGCTACTGAAAGCAGATAGCGATAAAGCCGTAAGCGTTAACCAGATAGAGATACGCATAAGCGAATTAAACCTTTATAGGGTGTTACTAAAAACCAACGCCGGGTATAGCAGCCAGTGCGTTTGATTGTTACAGATAGGACGAACTTCCGTTGATCCTGAACGTCCCTGACGTTTCAGCCGATAACATTGATTACCCATGGCAGAGATATAACTATCAGAAACTGCGTAGCTATTTCCATCTATCACAATAGCCTCATTGGCATTGATGTTTAACTCTGGAATAGCTTTTGCTTCACTTTCCTGTAAACCGGTGCCAGTATCGCTAAGGTTATGCGTAAAGCTTGGATTAACCAGCGGCAGATTGGCCTTGACACTCTGAGGTTGTGACACACATCCCAGCATTGTCATAGTGCTGAAAAGTAGAGCGGATAAAATAACTTGTCTTCTCATTGCCTGACAGTAATGCGTCCATTTAAAAAAGTGGTCGTAGCATAACATAACCGAGCAAAAAGGCATGCACTGATTAACAGCCTGGGTAAACGCTGAACAGAAATAACACCGACTGTGTAAAAAACGTGCGTTTAAATTTAAATTTAATTGGGGGGGTAGTCAGTTATACTAATGTTTACTATTATATCGGGTGATTATAGTGACCTCTCCACGAAGCCTCAGGTGGCTGGTGTAGCCATATATAGGTTCGGCGATATTCTCAACGGAGTTTGTAAGTAAATGGATTTTCCTGTTTGTAGTGTGGGCGTGAGAACACAGGTGGGTAAGGATTCTGTGGAGAAAAGTAAGGCATGATGGACTATCTGCAGTTTATTCCGTTATTTACAGCATTTTTTGTAGCATTGATTTTGCTGGTGGTGATGACACCCCTGGCCCATCAGTTTGGGCTTGTTGATCAGCCGTCATACAGAAAACGTCACAATGGTATAGTGCCATTGACGGGCGGTGTAGCTATTTTTGTTGCAGTACTGGTAGCCAGCGTGCTAACTGACGTGTGGATGAAAAATAATCCGCTGTTTTTTACCGCGTCCGCCTTTATTGTTTTGCTCGGTATGCTTGATGATCGATTTGATCTGAGTGCTAAAGGTCGTTTGGTTTGTCAGTTTGGCGTCGCCTCGATTATGGCGTGGAGTGCGCAAAACTATATAACGTCTCTTGGTGACATTTTTGGTTTCGGTTCGGTTTATTTAGGCATTGCCGGATACTTCTTTACGTTGGTATGCGTGGTAGGAGTTATTAACGCCATCAACATGATTGATGGTATCGATGGTCTGGCAGGCGGTATGAGTCTTGTAGTACTACTCAGCGTTGTCAGTTTGCTACTCCTGTCAGATAACGGCGCTGCCATCATGGAACCGTTGGTCATTATTGCTGCCATAGTACCGTTTCTGGCGTTTAACCTTAGCCTGAAGGGTTTTAAGGGGAATAAAATATTTATGGGTGATGCCGGCAGTATGTTTGTTGGCCTTACCATTGTGTGGCTGCTGGTTGATCACACTCAGGGGCCAGGCGCTTCGTTACGCCCTATTACCGGCGTTTGGTTAATCGGTCTGCCACTAATGGACATGGCAGCTATTATGTTCAGACGAGCCAGAAAAGGTCAGTCAGTGCTAAAACCGGATCGTAAGCATCTGCATAATATTTTCATGCGGGCTGGCTTTAGTCCTCGCCGCTCCCTGGTCGCCATTCTTCTGATGGGTGCGGGATATTGCCTGATTGGTATCCTCGGTGAGGTATATCAGGTTCCGGCTTATATCATGTTTTGGGGCTTCATCGCTTTATTAGTGGTTTACAGTGCTGCAATCATGAATATCTGGAAAATCATACGGTTTTTCCGGGCGGTAAAGCGCCGCCTGCTACCTGCATAAATTGCATCACAGTGGTGCATATTTGTTGTAAAATCCGGTACACTTCGCGATACTGTCGATAGCCGGATTTTATCTTGACCCCAAACTTTTCAATTAAACACAGCAACTATCGGGTGCATGAAATTCCCGCCATCGTTGCTATGGCCGTTTACGAAAAGGACTGCGCAGACTGGATTGATCAGGCCATTGGCAGCATTCGTCAGCAAAGCTACAGCGATTTTCTTTATGTCATTGTTATCGACGGGCATATTTCGCCGGAATTACTGGCGGTTATCATGCAGCACGCTGAGGACGATGAGCGTCTGGTAATCATTGAAGGTAGCGCCAACAGAGGATTGGCAACCTGTATGAACTTCGCTATCGACTGGTCCTTATCGTTAAAGCCGCAGTACTTTTTCCGTATGGATGCTGATGACATATCTGAATTTAACCGATTAGAAAAGCAAATTACCTACCTGACCAAACATGCACACGTTGCCATTTTAGGTACCGGCCTGATTGAAATTAATGAGCAAAATAATCAGGTGGGCTCGCGGGTGATGCCACAGACCAATCGACAAATCACGCGTCTGTTACCACGCCGTTGTACCATTAATCACCCCACTGTATGTATTCGTTATAAAGTGTTTACTGACGGCTACCGTTATGACGATGCACTGCAAAATACTCAGGATTATTTTCTCTGGATTGAACTCGCCGCGGCGGGCTACATTTTTTGTAATCTCAAAGATAAATTGCTGCGCTTTCGGCGGGTTAATGATTTTTACAAACGTCGCGGGTTGATAAAGTCATTAAATGAATTCAGAGCTCGTTTCCGGGCAATGCGCTGGCTTAAACGCCTGACACCATATAATCTTTTTTATGCCTGTATGGTACTGGGCCTGCGGATGATGCCGTCAGGGGTTGTCAAAATGGCTTACAAGCTCGACAGGCACCTACTTGAAAAAATAATAAAACATTGAAATTCGCGGCCATTATCATTTTGTTTCATCCTGAACGGCAAATTCTGCTCAACAACATCAGGTTGCTGGAGGAGGGGGGCTGGCAGGTCATGGTGGTGGATAATTCCCCACTAAGTCATCAGGATTGGTTGCCTCCTTCGGTTGAATTCAGGCATTGTCCTGAAAACGCTGGCATTGCCCACGCGCAGAATATCGGTTTGCTACTAGCCAAACAGCAGGGACATGACTATGCCATGCTGCTTGATCAGGATAGCCAACTTAGCGAACCATTGCTTCGAACGGTAAAGCAGCGGGTCGTTGAAGCTCAGAGCCATTATCCTGAACTTGCTGCTTATGGCCCCACTATCGTTAGCGAGTTTGACGGTCAGGTTGTCAGCGCAAAAGTGCAACGTAGTGTACCTGATGAACATGGTTTTCTGCATCGCAGGCAAATTATCGCGTCTGGAAAAGTTATTCCGCTAGCAGTGCTCACTGATATTGGTTTGATGGAAAAAGCGTTATTCATAGATGGCGTGGATCATGAATGGTGTTGGCGAGCCAGCCGTAAGGGATATCGGATTATTAGCGATACACATGCCCTATTACGCCACAAGCAAGGTGAGGCCCGTAAGCGCATCATGGGAATGACGTTTAAGGTTGGAAGTCCTGTCCGACTTTACTATCAGTATCGCAATATCCTTATTTTATGGCGTCGTTCTTATGTACCGCTTTACTGGAAAATCAGGAATTCTGTAGCCTTGCCAATTAGGTGGGTAATTAATGGCTGGTTTCTGGAGCAGCGTGAGGAACGTCGGCGCTATATGCGGCAGGGCTTTACAGATGGCCTGCGAAAGCGCGCGGGCCGTTACAAGGCAGACCAATAAGTTTTCAGTTGAGCCTGCTTCGTCATGATGCTTTAATGTTTTAGTTTTATTATTAGAAACGCCTGCTTAACACAGGCACCGCTGAGATTTAGAAGGAAGGGAACAAGTGAAGGTAACAGTCTTTGGAATTGGCTATGTTGGCCTGGTGCAGGCAGCAGTGCTAGCTGAAGTGGGCCACGACGTTGTTTGTGTGGATGTGGATCAGGCCAAGGTTGATAACCTCAAAAAGGGCATTATCCCCATTTACGAGCCGGGCTTAACGCCGCTGGTCACCAGCAACTATGAGGGCGGCCGGGTAGACTTTACTACCGATGCCAAAATGGGTATCGAGCATGGAGAGCTGATTTTTATCGCTGTGGGTACGCCGCCGGATGAAGACGGCTCAGCCGATCTGAAATACGTTCTGGCAGTGGCGGAAACAGTGGCCACTCATATGCAAAATCATAAAATCATCATCAATAAATCTACTGTGCCGGTTGGTACCGCAGACAGAGTCAGCGCAAAGGTTAGCGAAACGCTGGAATCCTTAGGGAAAGCACTAACCTTTGATGTGGTATCTAACCCGGAGTTCTTAAAAGAAGGCGCAGCAGTTAACGATTGCATGCGACCAGACCGGATTATTATCGGCACCCAAAGTGAGAAAGCCGAGAAGAAACTGCGCGAACTCTACGCGCCTTTTAACCGTAACCACGACAAAGTCATCGTGATGGACATTCGTTCAGCAGAGCTAACCAAATATGCCGCCAACTGTATGCTGGCCACCAAAATCAGCTTTATGAATGAGATGGCCAACCTGGCAGAGCGGTTTGGTGCCGATATTGAGAACGTGCGTCGTGGTATCGGTTCTGATCCGAGAATTGGTTATCAGTTCATCTACCCGGGCTGTGGCTATGGTGGTTCATGTTTCCCCAAAGATGTGCAAGCGCTCATTCGTAGTGCAAACCAGGTTGGCTACCAGGCGAAAGTGCTGGAATCAGTGGAAGCGGTTAACTACACCCAAAAAGAAAAACTGTTTGAATATATTTCCGGCCATTTCGATGGCGACCTGAAAGGCAAGACTATTGCTTTATGGGGATTGTCGTTCAAACCTAATACTGATGATATGCGTGAAGCCTCCAGCCGCGTGCTGATGGAGCTGTTATGGGAACAAGGTGCTACGGTTCAGGCCTACGACCCTGAAGCAATGGAAGAAACCCAGCGTATCTATGGCAGCCGCCCTGATCTTAAATTAACCGGAACGAAAGAAGCAGCCCTTGATAGCGCTGATTTCCTGGTGATTTGTACTGAGTGGCAGTCATTCCGTGCACCGGATTTTGACTTAATCAAAGAAAAACTGAGCATTCCGTTAATTTTCGACGGCCGGAATTTATATGATCCGAAAATCATGTCGGAATACGGATTGCATTACTACGCCATTGGTCGAGGACTATCAATAAAAGGACATAAACTATGAGTCAGGTAAAAAAAGCGGTTATTCCTGTAGCCGGCCTAGGTACGCGTATGCTGCCAGCAACCAAGGCAATTCCAAAGGAAATGCTGCCGGTTGTCGATAAACCATTAATTCAATACGTGGTTAACGAGTGTGTGCAGGCGGGTTTAAAAGAAATTATTCTGGTAACTCACGCCAGTAAAAACAGCATCGAAAACCACTTTGATACCTCTTTCGAACTTGAAACCACGCTGGAACAGCGGGTTAAACGTCAGTTACTTGAAGAAGTACAGGCTATTTGCCCGAAAGACGTAACAATAATGCACGTGCGTCAGGGCGCTGCGAAAGGTTTGGGTCACGCAATCATGTGCGCGCACCCTATGGTGGGTGATGCACCCTTTGCGGTGGTTCTGCCTGATGTCATCATCGACGATTACGCCAGTAACCTGAAAAAAGATAATCTGGCTGACATGGTCGCGCGCTTCAATACCAGCCGGGTAAGCCAGGTTATGGTGGAGCAGGTACCACAAGAGAACATTTCTAAGTTTGGTATTGTCGATTTAGAAGGCGCCAGCATTAAGCCTGGTGAATCTGCCAAGATCCATGACATGGTTGAAAAGCCGCCACTGGAAGAAGCGCCATCTGATCTGGCCGTAGTAGGTCGTTACGTGTTGTCACATGAAATCTGGCCATTGCTTGAATACACACCGCCGGGAGCTGGTGGTGAAATCCAGTTAACAGATGCCATCACTTCACTGATGAAGGTTGAGCAGGTTGATGCTTACTACATGAAAGGTAAGAGTCACGATTGCGGTAGTAAACTGGGCTACATGAAAGCCAATGTCGAATATGCGCTGCGCCATCCGAGCCTGGGCGACGAATTCAAAGAATATCTGGCCTCGTTAAACGGCTAGTGATATTCACAGACTAAATTAAAAAAGGCCACTTCATTGAAGTGGCCTTTTTGTTATCAGGTATCGTAGTGGCTTATTTTAAGTGTTTAACCAAACCTTGAACGACTTTCACGCTGCCGGCAACGATCTCACCTTTATAAAGTGGGTCGTTATTCCCGCTGAAATCAGTTACCAGACCGCCAGCCTCACGAACCAGCAATTCACCGGCTGCAATATCCCAGGGCTTAATACCGCGTTCCCAATAACCGTCATGTCGGCCTGCTGCAACGTAGGCTAAGTCCAGCGCTGCACTACCAGCACGACGAATGTCACCACAGTCATGGAAGATTTTATTTAAGCGAATGGCGTAGTCTGCATATTGTGTTTTGTTTTTAAACGGCAACCCGGTAGCTAAAACTGTTTCAGATAAATCACGGGCCTTGCTGGCGCGAATGCGATAACCGTTTAATTGGGCGCCCTGGCCTCGAGAAGCGGTGAATAATTCACCACGGATAGGATCGAAGACTACGCCCTGGTCCAGACGGCCTTTATGCAACAGTGCAATGGATACGGCAAAGTGAGGAATGCCTTTAATGAAATTGGTGGTGCCGTCGAGTGGATCAATAACCCACTGGAATTCGGTGCTTTCGCCTGTAGTTTCGCCGCTTTCTTCACCTAAAAAGCTATGCTCGGGGTACGATTGCTTAATTTTGTGAATAATTGCCATCTCGGCTTCTTTGTCGATTTGGGTAACATAATCATTCGCGCCCTTTACCTGTTTTACCAGGTCGTCACGATTTTCAAAACCGCGGACAATAATAGAGCCAGCCACGCGCGCAGCGCGCACCGCAATGTTCAGCATCGGATGCATAACAAAACCACCAATTGTAAAAGATCAAAAAATAAACGCCGCGGAGTTTACCAGTTCCACTTCACAATGCAATGCCAGCTCAGACGAAATACGCAGCTAAGCGGTGAGAATGTGTAAGCGGTATGCTACACTCTGCGCCATTTACAGCCGCACTCTTTTAAGCATGTTAGAAAATATCAGAATTGTATTAGTAAATACGTCACATACCGGCAATATCGGTTCTACCGCCCGGGCGATGAAAACCATGGGCTTGAGCAACCTATATCTGGTTGATCCGGTAAGCCCGCCTGACGGCAAAGCCAGTGCACTCGCGGCCGGTGCCGGCGATGTATTAGCGAATGCTAAAACCGTGAGTAAACTGGAAGAAGCGGTAGCAGGCTGTGGCTTGGTTGTGGGGACGTCAGCCCGTTCAAGAACCTTAAGCTGGCCCATGCTGGAGCCACGCAGTTGTGGTGAAAAACTGATAAAAGAAGTTGATAACTACCCGGTGGCACTGGTGTTTGGTCGTGAAAACAATGGCCTCACCAATGAAGAGCTCCAGCAATGTCACTTTCATGTATGCATTCCGGCCAATCCTGATTACAGCTCGTTAAACCTGGCGGCTGCGGTGCAAACTCTGTGTTATGAAATACGTATGGCGTTCTTAAATAAAGATGCCATTCCAACCGAAGAAACAGAGTATCCGTTAAATGACGATTTGGAGCGCTTCTATGTGCACCTGGAATCAACGTTAAAAAAAGTCAGCTTCATTAATGAAAATCACCCGGGCATTGTAATGACCCGCCTGCGCCGCTTATTTAACCGGGCCCGCCCGGAGTCCCAGGAGCTGAATATCTTACGCGGTATTCTGGCGTCAGTGGATAAATCAGCCGGGAAATAGCCATGTTCAGCCGAATGAAAGAAGATATCAGAGCGGTATTCCACCGCGATCCGGCGGCGCGAAACGCTTTTGAAGTACTGACCAACTATCCTGGATTACATGCCGTTTGGTTGCATCGGATAAGTAACAAGCTCTGGCGACTGCAGTTGAAATGGCTCGCACGCTCGCTATCGACTTTCAGCCGTTGGCTGACCGGCATTGAAATCCACCCGGGCGCCACCATCGGCCGGCGCTTCTTTATTGACCACGGTATGGGTGTAGTGATTGGCGAAACGGCTGATATTGGTGACGATGTCACCCTTTACCACGGCGTTACCCTTGGGGGGACGACCTGGAATGCCGGTAAACGTCATCCAACCCTGGAAAATAACGTAGTTGTTGGTGCCGGCGCCAAGGTATTGGGGCCAATTACCATTGGTGAAGGCGCCAAAATTGGCAGTAATTCTGTTGTCGTTAAAGACGCCCCACCTGGAACCACAGTGCTTGGTATCCCCGGGCACATTCTGCAGCCAGCCAAAGAAACCGACACAGGGAAAGAAAAGCGCAATGCCATTGCTAAAAAATATGGCTTTGATGCGTATGCGGTGGCTTCTGACAATCCCGATCCGGTGGCCAATGCCATGGGCATTATGGTGGAGCATATCCACGCTATGGACGGTCGCATCGAAGAGCTGTGTCAGGTGATTCAGGGCATGGGTGGCGAGGTATCCAAGGAACGCCTGAGCGCGATGACCGCAGAAGACTTCGCCAGTACAGGTATTTCTCCTGTAGTGCCTAATTCTAAACAGGTGAGTCACGACGAATTCGATCCGCAGATCTGAGCATCCGACTCAATTGGCTTCCGAGTGTATCGGTAAACAGCGTAATACCTGAGTAACTAGTAGGGTTTTATACTTGACCAATTTACTCAGGTATGGAACAATTTTGCCATTGTTCACTATCCGTATTTGGTTATGAAACTGACTTCAAAAGGCCGCTACGCAGTAACGGCAATGTTAGACGTGGCACTCCATTCCAAGCAGGGGCCGGTATCGCTGGCCGATATTTCTGCCAGGCAGGAGATCTCTTTGTCTTATTTAGAGCAGCTATTTTCGCGCTTACGCAAAGAAAGTCTGGTACTGAGTGTGCGGGGACCTGGCGGCGGCTATCAACTGGGCCGGGAAGCAGAGCTTATCGCTATCGGCGAGGTGATCCGTGCGGTGGACGAATCTGTCGATGCAACGCGCTGTCAGGGGCAGGGCGATTGTCAGGCGGGTGAGCGTTGTCTTACCCATAGTCTGTGGCAGGACCTCAGTGACCGCATCAGCCACTTTCTCGATGGCATCAGCCTCGGGGAATTGATGGCAAAGGGCGAAGTACAGGAAGTCGCCGGTCGCCAGGACAAACACAAGATGCCGGTTGACGGTAAAATTCAGGTCAGTATTCAGTTATAAAGACAGGTCATGACGCGTACTCCCGTTTACTTAGATTATGCCTCTACCACGCCCGTAGACCCTAAGGTTGCAGCACAAATGACTGCGAGCCTTACGATGGAAGGCAATTTTGGCAACCCGGCTTCGCGCTCCCACCGTTTTGGTTGGGTGGCTGAAGAAGCCGTTGACGTGGCGCGCAATCAAATTGCCGATCTGGTGAATTGCGATCCCCGCGAAATTGTCTTTACCTCTGGCGCCACCGAGTCGGATAACCTGGCCATTAAAGGTGTGGTTGACGCCTCGGACAAACCGCAAAAGCACGTTATTACCGTGGCAACCGAACATAAAGCGGTTCTCGATACGGTTGAGTTTCTTGCCGGGCAAGGGGTCAGGGTTACGCTACTAGCGCCCGACGCTCATGGATTAATATCGGTCGAGCAGGTGGCAGAGGCGATAGGCGCTGACACGGTGCTGGTTTCGGTGATGCACGTCAATAACGAAACCGGTGTTATCCAGGATATCGCCGCTATTGGTGAGCTGTGTCGCGAGCAGCAGGTGTATTTCCATGTGGATGCCGCGCAGAGCCTTGGCAAGTTACCTATCGACCTAACAGCCCTGCCAGTAGATTTAATGTCTTTCTCTGCACATAAGTGTTACGGCCCCAAAGGTATTGGCGCGTTGTATGTTCGTCGCCGCCCGAAAGTACAAATTGCTGCGCAAATTCATGGCGGTGGTCATGAGCGGGGTATGCGCTCGGGTACGCTGCCAACCCATCAGATAGTGGGTTTTGGTGAAGCCTGTGAGCTTGCCGGCCAATCCCTGAAAGAAGAAGCCGCCAGATTACGCGGGTATACCGAATTATTGTGGGAAGAGGTCAGTCGCCTCGATGATGTGCACCTTAACGGTCACCTCACCCAACGCGTGCCTGGCATTATCAATATCAGTTTTGGTGGCGTAGACGGCGAAAGTCTGGTGATGGGACTGCATGATATTGCTATCTCCACCGGTTCGGCCTGTACCTCGGCCAGCATGGAGCCGTCTTATGTGTTAACGGCGCTGGGCCGCAGTGCAGAACTAGCCCATGCGGGTTTGCGTTTTTCTGCCGGTCGTTTTACCAGTGAAGAAGACATCCGTTTTGCCGCGCAGAGAGTAATAGAAACAGTAAAGACTTTACGCGAGGTCAGACAGGCAGGTTAGCACTGCCTGTCTGTCTCAGGGCGTTATTCAGACCTAAGTCGGAGCCGCTAAGATTGCAGTTAAGTCAATATTCAGGCAAGATTGCGGCCCCCAGATTTCAGTGCATACAAAGCGCCACGTTGCCCTACCAAACTGACGTCAGATTCGGCGAGGTAGAGGACAGAAACGCCCCGGGTGAATAGTTGAGTGAAATACTCGGGTATTATATAATGTGGCAACCAGGTCGCGGTGACAGCGAAAACGCTGAACAGGTGTAGTGTTGCACTACATGCTGATTATCGCGGCGAAATGTTCAATAACAGTGAGATGAGTCAATGAGCGAGCAAATCGAACAGGCGCTATCGAAACAATACGAGGCGGGTTTCTATTCTGAAATCGAGTCTGATACCTTCGAAAATGGTCTGGACGAATCCATTATCCGCCGTATATCAGCCATGAAAAATGAGCCGGAATGGATGCTCGAATGGCGCCTGAAAGCCTATCATTCGTGGCTGGAAATGGAAGAGCCGGACTGGGCTCATGTTGTTTATCCAAAAGTGGATTATCAGGCTATTTCTTACTACTCATCACCTAAGAGTATGAAGGACAAACCAAAGTCCCTCGACGAAGTCGACCCGGAACTGTTGGATGTGTATAACAAGCTGGGCATTCCCCTGCACGAGCAGGAAATGCTGGCGGGTGTTGCTGTTGATGCGGTATTCGACTCGGTATCGGTAGTAACAACCTTCCGTGAAAAGCTGCACGAGGCGGGCGTTATTTTCTGCCCTATTTCGGAAGCTATCCAGAAATATCCTGAGTTGGTTAAGAAGTACATCGGCTCTGTGGTTCCTCGTACCGATAACTACTTCGCGGCGCTGAACAGTGCCGTATTTACCGATGGTTCGTTTGTGTATATTCCTAAGGGCGTACGTTGCCCCATGGAGCTTTCCACTTATTTCCGTATTAACGAGCAAAACACCGGTCAGTTTGAGCGTACGCTTATTGTTGCTGATGAAGGCAGCCACGTAAGTTATCTGGAAGGGTGCACGGCACCACAACGTGATGAAAACCAGTTACACGCAGCCGTTGTTGAACTGGTTGCGCTGGATAAAGCCAACATCAAATACTCAACGGTACAAAACTGGTACCCGGGTGACGAAAACGGTAAAGGCGGTATTTACAATTTTGTAACTAAGCGCGGCATTTGTCATGACGACGCAAAAATCAGCTGGACCCAGGTAGAAACCGGCTCAGCCGTTACCTGGAAATATCCGAGCTGCGTGTTGAAAGGGGATAACAGCGTTGGTGAATTCTACTCCGTTGCCTTAACCCGTGGACGCCAGCAGGCGGATACCGGTACCAAGATGATTCATCTGGGTAAAAACACCCGCTCCACCATTATTTCAAAAGGGATCTCGGCAGGAAAAAGTAATAACGCCTACCGTGGTCTGGTACAAATGGGGCCAAAATCTGATGGCGCCCGTAATTTTACGCAGTGTGATTCGCTGCTAATTGGCGATCAGTGTGGCGCGCATACGTTCCCGTATATCGAAAGCCGCAACCCGTCTGCCATCGTTGAGCACGAAGCCACTACATCCAAAGTGAGCGACGAACAGTTATTCCTGGCTCAGCAACGTGGCCTCGACGCAGAGAAAGCGGTGTCCATGATCGTCAATGGCTTCTGTAAGGAAGTCTTTAAAGAATTACCAATGGAATTTGCGGTGGAAGCCGGCAAGTTACTCGAAATTAGTTTAGAAGGTTCTGTGGGGTAAAGAATTTAATGTTGTCTATCGATAATTTACACGCCAGTGTTGAAGATAAAACCATTATCAAAGGGCTGAATCTGGAAGTTAAGCCTGGTGAAGTTCATGCCATCATGGGGCCCAATGGCGCCGGTAAAAGTACGCTTGGCTACGTGCTATCTGGCCGTGAAGGCTACGAAGTTAACGAAGGTGCTGCGACCTTAAATGGTAAAGATTTACTGGATCTTGAAGTGGAAGAGCGTGCCCGCGAAGGGTTGTTCCTGGCATTTCAGTATCCGGTTGAGATCCCTGGCGTTAGCAACATGGAATTCTTAAAAGAATCGGTTAACGCGCTGCGCGAACACCGCGGCGAAGAGCCTCTTACCGCTGCTGAGTTTTTAAAGAAAGCCAAGGCGGCCTGTAAGCAGGTGAATCTGCCACTGGATTTCTTAAAGCGTGGTGTTAACGAAGGCTTCTCCGGCGGTGAGAAGAAGCGTAACGAGATCATGCAGATGATCCTTCTTGAGCCGTCGCTGTGTATTCTAGACGAGTCTGACTCGGGCCTGGATGTTGACGCACTTCAAGTAGTTGCTGATGGTGTAAACAGCCAGCGTGACGGGCAGCGCGGCTTCATTGTTGTGACTCACTATCAGCGTCTGCTTGACTATATCAAGCCTGACTTTGTGCATATCCTGGCGGACGGCAAGATTGTAAAAAGTGGCGATGCGTCACTGGCGCTGGAAGTAGAAAAATCCGGTTATGCCTTTTTAGGTAAAGCCTATGAGGAGGCCGATGCATGAGCCAATGGCTGTCTGAAGTAATCGCCACGGCGCAAACACATCAGGACTGGCTGGCTCCTCATCGTCAGGCGGCGCTGGCTGAACTGGAAAAAGTTCGCTGGCCGCTGCGTAAAGTGGAAGACTGGCGTTTTACTCCGCTCATCCCGGTAGAAAAGCGCAGCGTATCACTGGCTAAGCCTGAAAATACCGAGTTTAGCGCGCCTAAAATAGGCGAGCTAAGCGCAATCGAACTGGTGTTCAGTGGCAATGAGTTGCTCACCGACGTGTGTGCACTGTCTCTGCCGGAAGGCCTTGAAATCGTACGGTTCTCATCAGCAACTGCTGAGCAGCAACAAGTCATCGAGAGCCTGTTGTCAGATGTGAAGCCGGCCAAACACTTATTTGGTCAGGTTAACGACGCGCTGCTGGCCGATGGTCTGTACATAAAGGTTGCAGCAGGCAAAACCATTGATACGCCGATTCGTATTTCACAACTGGCCAGTAATGAAGGCGATCAACACCTTCGTGTGCTGATGCAGGTAGAAGCAGGTGCGCGAGCCACCGTGCTGGAAGACGGTTACGGTGATGCCAGCAGTGTTAATACCGCATTCAGTGAATATGTGCTGCACAGCGAAGCGCATCTTGAGCACTATCGGTTTGCTATGTTCACGCAGCAAGCAATGCACGTAGGCGGCTGTCATTTTAAAGTGGCGGAAAAAGCCCAGCTCAGCAGCACATTAATTGGTTATGGCAGTCAGTTGTCGCGCCTCGATGTGGATGTTATCTATACCGGCGAATTCGCTAACGCTAATATCAATGCGATTTATTTGCTGGCCGAAGGTGAGCTGTTTGACTTACACACCACTATTGAGCACGCCGTGCCTAACTGTACTACCGAGGAAAATGCCCGGGGTATCGTTGGCGATCGCGCCAAAGCAGTATTCAATGGCCGTATTCATATTCACCGTGATGCGCAGAAAACGCTGGCGGAACTGAATAATCGTAACCTGTTGTTGTCACGTCGGGCGGTGATAAATACCAAACCTGAACTGGAAATTTATGCCGATGACGTCAAATGCGCCCACGGTGCAACAGTAGCTGAAATTGATGATACCGCGCTGTATTACCTGCTTACTCGCGGCATCAGTCGTAGTCAGGCGTTAATCATGCTCAACTTTGGTTTTATCCGAGAACTGATTAATCAGATCCCCAACGAAGATATCGCTGGCTGGTTGCTAACTCAGTTACATGACCGTTTTGTGGGCATGGAGGTTAAATGAGTTTTGACGTAGCGGCAGTTCGTGCTGAGTTCCCTATTTTATCGCAGACGGTAGATGGTAAACCGTTGGTATATCTGGATAACGGTGCTACCACGCAAAAACCTCAGGTCGTGATTGACTCATTGGTAGACTTTTATACCCAGTGTAACGCCAACGTACACCGTGGCGCTCATCAGTTATCCGACGAAGCGACCCGCCGTTACGAAAAAGCCCGTGATCAGGTGGCCCGTTTTATTAACGCGGCAAACCGTAGCGAAGTCATCTGGACCAGCGGTACCACCGAAAGTATAAACCTGGTTGCCAAGGGCCTGGCCCAGCAACTGGAAGCCGGTGACGAAGTGGTGGTAACCGAAATGGAACACCACGCTAACCTGGTTACCTGGCAACAAGCCTGTTTGCAAAGCGGTGCTACGCTGTGTGTTGCGCCGATTTTTGATAACGGTGAGCTTGATCTTGAAACATTTAAGGCGTCACTGGGTCCCAATACCCGCATGGTGGCGTTCCCTCATGTATCCAATGCATTGGGTACCGTTAATCCGGTTAAAGAACTCACTGCAATGGCCAAGGCCTACGGCGCGTTAGTGCTGGTTGACGGCGCTCAGGGAATTGCTCATGGCGACGTAGATGTACAGGCTCTGGGCTGTGATTTTTACGCGTTTTCTGGTCACAAGGTGTTTGGTCCAACCGGCATTGGCGTGTTGTGGGGCAAACAGGCAGTGCTGGAAGAATGGCCGGTATGGTTAACCGGTGGCGAAATGATTGCCGATGTGACTTATCAGAGTGCTACCTGGGGCGCATTGCCTAACCGCCTTGAAGCTGGTACGCCAAACATCGCCGGCGCTATTGGCCTGGGCACCGCACTTGAGTGGTTCAGCCAATTGGATATTGCTGCCGTTCAGGCCCACGAAAAGACACTGATTGATTCTGCTATGGCACAGGCCGCGGATATTCAGGGTATGCGCTTAATCGGCACCGCACCTAACAAGATTGGTATCCTGAGCTTTGTAATGGATAACGCGCACCCGGCCGATATTGGCTTTATTCTGGATCGTCAGGGGATAGCTATCCGTACTGGCGATAACTGCGCGCAACCACTGATGCATCGCCTTGGGATTAACGGCACTGCCCGCGCTTCTTTTTCGTTGTATAACACGCTGGAAGAAATCTCTGCATTCTTTGCGGGCTTACGCAAAGCTCAAACGATGTTGGGCTAGGAGAGATAACCATGTCAGTAGAAACTTTTGTACCCAGTAAAGACGTTGTTACCCTCACTCCGGGTGCAATAAAGCACTTTGAGGGCAAACTTAAAAACCAGCCGGGTAAAATTATCCGTTTATCGACCAAAGTCAGTGGCTGTACCGGCTATGCTTACGTGCTCGATTTTGCCGATGCCTCGGTAGAAGGTGACGAGGTACTTAACGTGTCTGATAAGCTAACGGTCGCCATCGCTAAAGACGCTGTATCGTTGTTACAGAACACCGAAATTGACTATGTGATGGAAGGCGTAAACGGCGTGATCAAATACTACAACCCAAACGTTGTGGATGAATGCGGTTGCGGCGAAAGCTTTAACGTCGGATAAGAGTACTTATGAAGCAAAAAATGGTAGTGACTGAACGTGAAGTGAAGTCGCGCAAAGTGCCTTCCGGCGAAACCGTTATCATTCCTGATGGCGAATTTGTTAATATCACCCAGGATTTAGGCGGTAACTATACCGTTACGTGGCAAGGAAATATGTTGCGTATCGACGGTACTGATGCCGATGCCATTGGCCGTAAACCACAAAGCCTGGATTTTACCGCGCCTGCCGATGGCAACATCGATAAACAGCAGGTCTGGGACGCGCTGGAAACCATCTACGATCCCGAAATTCCGATTAACCTGGTCTCGCTGGGCCTGATCTACAACGTCGACATTAATCAGGATACTAAACAGGTCACGATCGACATGACTCTCACCGCACCTGGTTGCGGCATGGGCCCGGTGCTGGTTGGCGATGTGGAATACCGCGTGGGACTGGTGCCATTTGTTGAGAATGTCAAAGTAGAACTGGTGTTTGATCCGCCCTGGTCGCGGGATAAAATGAGCGAAGAAGCCCAGCTCGAGGCCGGCCTGTTTTTTTAATTCGAGAGTAAATCATGCAGTTACCATCTAGTCAGGAAATCGTTGAAGATTTGGAATTCTTTGATGATTGGGAACAAAAGTACCAGTACATCATTGATTTGGGTAAAGCGTTACCGCGTCTCGATGATGCTCAGAAAACCCCGGAGCGGTTGGTCAAGGGCTGTCAGAGCAGCGTGTGGCTGGTGACTTCAATGGACGGGGATAAAATCCACTTCGAAGTCGACAGTGATGCAGTGATTGTTCATGGGCTGCTGGCTCTGGTAATGGCAGCGTATAACGATAAAACGCCCGCCGAGATTACCGCCTTTGATATCGATGCGTACTTTGAAGCGCTCGACCTGGAACGTCATATTACGCCAACGCGGGGCAACGGCTTACGTGCCATCGTGGGTAAAATCCAGCATTTAGCCGCCCAGCACGGCGGATAATCCGCCTTTATCGCCGTCTTTATGAAGATTTTTTGATATTTGCCCGTTCCCCCCTAGGCACGGGCAGAAAGATTGCCTATAATTCGCGACCAAAATTTTTACAATTAAACCCGGAGACAGAAAATGGCTCTTGAGCGTACGTTTTCAATTATTAAGCCTGATGCCGTTGCAAAGAACGTAATCGGTGCAATCTATAACCGCTTCGAATCTGCTGGTCTGCGCATCGTTGCTTCTAAAATGGTTCACATGAGCAAAGAGCAAGCTGAAGGCTTCTATGCTGAACACAAAGAGCGTCCTTTCTTTGGCGCCCTGGTAGACTTCATGACGTCTGGCCCGGTAATGGTTCAGGTGCTGGAAGGCGAAAACGCTGTGGTTAAAAACCGTGAAATCATGGGTGCTACTAACCCGGCTGAAGCAGCAGCAGGTACACTGCGTGCTGATTACGCTGTATCTATCGATGAGAATGCGGTTCACGGTTCAGATGCACCAGAATCTGCAGCGCGTGAAATCGCGTATTTCTTCTCTGAAGAAGAAATCTGCCCACGCACTCGCTAAGCTTAGCCTGATGCGCGACAAAAGGGAGCTTCGGCTCCCTTTTCTGTCTGTGATCGAATATCTTTTTCGTGGTATTCTATACCGGTTCGACGCCACTAATTTGAAGAGTTGATAACGCTTTATGTCCAAAACTAACCTACTAAATTTTAATCGGCAGGGATTGCGCGACTATTTCGCTGAAATCGGCGAGAAGCCATTCCGTGCTGATCAGGTCATGAAGTGGATTTATCAGCACGGTGTCAGTGATTTCGAGCTGATGACCAACATCAACAAGCAGTTGCGCGCGAAGTTAATCGAACAGTGTGAAGTAAGAGCACCAGAGATTGCTTATCACCAGCAGGCTACCGACGGCACGATTAAGTTTGCCCTGAAACTCGATGGTGGGCAGGAAGTCGAAACCGTGTGGATCCCGGAAGCCGACCGCGCAACCCTATGCGTGTCCTCACAGGTAGGTTGTGCGCTGGAATGTACGTTTTGCTCCACCGCACAACAGGGCTTTAACCGTAACCTTACCGTTAGCGAAATCATTGGTCAGGTGTGGCGGGTAGCTACCACGCTAGGTTTATCTAATGATACCTCGGCAAGACCAGTTACCAACGTGGTGATGATGGGCATGGGCGAGCCGCTGCTGAACCTTAAAAACGTAGTACCCGCTATGGATATCATGCTGGATGACTATGGCTTTGGTTTATCCAAGCGCCGGGTAACGCTGAGTACTTCTGGTGTGGTCCCAGCCCTTGATATGTTGGGTGATCAGATTGATGTGGCGCTGGCCATTTCGTTGCACGCACCGAATGATGAGCTGCGTGATGAAATTGTACCGATCAATAAAAAATACAACATTGAAGCCTTCTTAGCTGGCGTGCGCCGCTATTTAGCCAAGTCCAAAGCTAATCAGGGCAAGGTGACGGTTGAATACGTGATGCTGAATCAAATTAACGATTCAACCGACCACGCTCATCAGCTGGCTAAAGTAATGAAGGAAACGCCCTGTAAAATTAACCTGATTCCGTTTAATCCTTACCCTGGGTCGCCCTATACCTGCTCAAGTAATTCGCGTATTGATCGCTTTGCTAAAGTCCTGATGGAAAAGGGTTACACTGTAATTGTGCGTAAGACCCGGGGCGATGATATCGATGCCGCCTGTGGTCAGTTAGTGGGTGATGTGGTTGACCGAACCAAAAGAATGTTGAAAAAACAGATGAAGGGCGAGCCAATTTCGGTAAAAATGTCCCAATAATAAAATATCGAAAAAACATAAGGTAAGCGCTGCCGATGAGAATACTGATAGTTCTGAGTCTGATGATTGCCCTGACAGGCTGTGTCAGTGAAACCCAGCCCGGGGCGTTTAGTTCTGAATTTGATCAACAGGAAGCGGCGAAAACCCGTGTATCCCTGGGGTTAACTTACCTTAAAAACGGTAATTACTCACAAGCCAAACAAAATCTGGATAAAGCGCTGGCCTTTGCGCCACGCCTGGCCGAAACCCACTATGGTCTGGCGTATTATTACCAGGTGGTTGGTGAGTCCGAACGCGCTGATGAGTCTTATCAAACCGCCATGAGCCTGGCACCGCGCGATGCCAACATAGCCAACAGTTACGGTGCATTCTTGTGTCAGGATGGCCGTTATGAGGAAGCTAAGCGTTTCTTCATGCAAGCTGTTAATGCCAAGCAATACGCCAACTCCGCCGAAACCTACGAGAATATGGCACTGTGCGCGCAGAGTCAGGGCGAAGGCGAAGACGCCATCGAATACCTCAATAGCGCACTTAAACACCAGCCTGGTCGCGCTAAAACCCTATTTATTCTGACCGAAATGTACGTTGCAACGGAACAATACGAGTTAGCCGCTGAAACCTTGCGTCGCTATGAAAAAGTTGCGCGGGTATCTGCCGATTCGCTGTGGATGGCCATCGAGATTGCCAAAGGGCAGGGAGACTTACGCGCTGCCAACGGTTATGGCGATATGCTCCTGCGCATGTATCCAAACAGCCCCTTAGCCAGGTTATACATTGAGCGTCAGAAAACGGTACCGCAGCCAGTGGTTAAAGTGAAAACCAAGCAGCAGTCTCAGTTAGTATCAGTGCCTGCGCCAGAAAAAGCCACAGATTCAGAGAAGGAGATGCAGGCCACCGAAGCGTCAGTTGCCGAATCTAACCAAACCGAATCCACCAAATCTGAAGTGCCAGAACCTGTTGTCGTGGCTGAAGAACCCGATGCAAACGAACCGGTTGTTGAGGCGAAGCAGAATATTGAGGCCGATGAAGCAGAAAGCCTTTTTCATGTTGTTCAGCCAAAAGAAAATCTTTACCGGTTGTCACTGAAGTACAACATTAAGCTGAATACACTCAAAGAGTGGAACAACCTGGATGAAAACGGGTCTATTAATGTCGGCATGAAGTTATGGCTGGTGCCGCCAGCACAACAAACCAACTAACGCAGGTAACAAATGGACAAAGAGCAGCACATTGAAGCTGATGAGCAGCATGTGCCTGACGTACCCAGTCCCGGCCAGGTATTGCGGGAAGCACGGGAAGAGCAGGGCCTGACTCAACAGGCGATCGCTGATAAGTTGTATTTAAAAGTTGGTATCATCGACGATCTGGAACAAAATCGTATCGATGATTCAACGTCTGTCACCTTCTTTAAAGGATATGTCCGTCTTTACGCAAAGAATCTGGGGCTTAATCCGGAAGAAGTCTTAACGCTTTTTAATCAGTATCACACCACGCCAAAGCCGCCGGCCAAGCTACAAAGCTTTTCACGTCGAGTTGCTAAGCAGGCGCATGATGACCGCTGGATGATGGTGACCTACGGTATTGCTGTTGTACTGATTGCCGGGGTTGTAGTGTGGTGGTATCAACAACCGGCAAATGACAGCAACGAGCTGCCCGCTGCAACGCAAGGTGCTCAGAATCAGTCAGCACCAACGCCGGCAAGAAGTGAGCCTCAACCGAAGCCTGAAGTATCGCAGTCGGATGAAGCTTCGGCCAGTGCAGTTATTACTGAAGAAGCGGATACTGAGTTGCCCGTTCAGCCTTCGCAGCAAGATATGACAGAAGATACCAATGCGCCAGTCGACACCTTGAGTAATGGGTCGGTCGATACAGCACCTCCGGCAAACGAAGAAGCGTCATCGCAGCCAATGCCTGAAGCTGGTGAGCCAGTAGCGCTGGTGTTTAATTTTAGTGCCGATTGTTGGGTGAATGTTACCGATGCCAGTGGCGAAGCCATCGCCTACGGGATTAAAGCAGCTGGCTATGAAATGCAGGTTAGCGGCCTGCCGCCATTTGAAGTGACGCTCGGTGCACCTGATGTCGTGCAAATTAGTTATGACGGTGAAGCGGTAGATATGTCTGGATTCGACCCTACCCGCACCGCGAAGTTTTCGTTACCCATGCAGGAACAATAATGTTTGCTGATAGTCCTATCCAACGCAGAAAATCAATTCGGATTAACGTAGGTAATGTGCCCATTGGTGATGGTGCACCCATTGCCGTGCAATCAATGACCAATACGCCGACAACCGATGTGGCGGCTACCGTAGCGCAGATCAACCGTATCGTCGCTGTAGGCGGTGAGATAGTGCGGGTGTCGGTACCCACCATGGACGCTGCCGAAGCCTTTAAGCAAATTCGCGAACAGGTTAGTGTACCGCTGATTGCAGACATTCATTTCGATTACCGGATTGCGCTCAAAGTGGCTGATTATGGCGTGGATTGCCTGCGAATTAACCCGGGTAACATCGGTAATATGGAGCGGGTTAAGTCGGTAGTGGATTGCGCCAAAGACAAAAATATTCCGATTCGAATTGGGGTTAACGGTGGGTCGCTTGAGCGTGATCTGCAGGAAAAATACGGTGAGCCAACGCCAGAAGCGCTGCTTGAGTCGGCCATGCGTCACGTGGATATTCTCGATAAACTGAATTTTGACCAGTTCAAGGTATCGGTAAAAGCCTCTGACGTATTTCTGGCTGTTGGTGCGTACCGGTTGCTGGCTAAACAAATAGAGCAGCCTCTGCATCTGGGTATTACCGAAGCTGGCGGACAGCGGGCCGGCTCGGTAAAAAGTGCCGTAGGCCTGGGCATGCTGTTGGCGGAAGGAATAGGCGATACCCTGCGAGTATCACTGGCCGCCGACCCCGTGGAAGAAATCAAAGTCGGTTTTGATATTTTAAAATCGCTGCGTATCCGCTCTCGCGGTATTAACTTTATCGCTTGCCCGAGTTGTTCGCGCCAGGAGTTCGATGTGATTGGTACCGTGAATGCGCTTGAACAACGCTTAGAAGATGTATTAACACCAATGGATGTGTCAATCATCGGTTGCGTGGTGAATGGTCCCGGCGAAGCTGAAGTGTCAGATCTGGGCTTAACCGGTGCGCGCAACATGAGTGGTTTTTATCTTGACGGCAAACGTCAGAAAGAGCGGCTGGCGAACGATGACCTCGTAGAACAGCTGGAAAAACGCATCCGCGCCAAAGCGGCAATGCTGGATTCTGCCAACGCCATTCCGGTGGTTGAAAAACCATAATCCCGGCGCCGGTCGCTGGCAGTTAAGAATGTTTGTGGTTAAACACTAAAGCCCCTATAATGCGGGGCTTTTAATTAGGCTGAGAGAGAACAGGTGGCAAAAACAATCCAGGCTATTCGAGGTATGAATGACTGCCTGCCGACGGAGTCGGGTAAATGGCAACAGGTCGAGGCAGGTATTCGGCAGGTTGTGGCCAGTTATGGCTATCAGGAAATCAGAACGCCAATCGTCGAAAGTACCGACCTGTTTAAGCGCTCTATTGGTGAAGTCACCGATATCGTTGAAAAAGAAATGTATACCTTTGCCGACCGTAACGGCGATAGTCTGACCCTGCGCCCGGAAGGCACCGCCAGTGCAGTGCGTGCCGGTAATGAGCACGGTTTGATCTACAACCAGCAACAACGCTTGTGGTATATGGGACCGATGTTTCGCCACGAACGGCCGCAAAAAGGTCGTTACCGCCAGTTTCACCAGTTCGGGGTAGAAACCTACGGATTGGCAAGCGCCGACATCGATGCTGAAGTGATCCTGTTATCGGCCCGACTGTGGAAGCTGTTTGGCATATCAGAGCATGTTACTTTACAGATCAACTCGCTTGGCTCCAACGAAGCTCGTCAGAATTACAAGGACGCGTTAGTTGCTTACCTTAAACAGCACGAGTCGCAACTTGACGAAGATTCTCTGCGTCGGCTGGAGTCTAATCCTCTGCGGGTGCTGGATAGCAAAAATCCGCAGGTTCAGGCGCTGGTAACCGATGCGCCTTCTTTGCTGGATTATCTCGATGACGATTCTAAAGCGCATTTTGCCTTGTTGTGTGAACTGCTCGACAATGCAGGCGTGGCCTACGAAATCAATCCTCGTCTGGTTCGTGGTCTGGATTATTACAACCGCACCGTTTTTGAATGGGTAACCGAGAGTCTTGGCGCTCAGGGTACGGTTTGTGCCGGTGGTCGTTACGATGGTCTGGTTGAACAACTCGGCGGCAAGCCAGCACCAGGTGTGGGCTTTGCATTGGGTATGGAACGTCTGGTGCTGTTACTCGATACGCTGGAGAAAATCGAGCAGAACCAGCCAGCAGCCGACATTTATGTTACCGCATTAGGTGATGATACCCGCGGCTACGCCAGCCAGGTCGCAGAATCTTTACGTGATTCTGACAGCCAGTTTCGGGTGATGCTGCACTGTGGTGGTGGCAATCTGAAGAAACAATTAAAACGGGCAGACAAAGTAGGCGCCAGTGTAGCATTGCTGATTGGCTCAGAAGAAATGGCTGCTCACCAGGTGACCCTGAAACCACTACGTGGCAATGGCGAACAGGTTAATGTGGCGCTCAGCGAGCTGCCAGCAGCTTTACATAACGTGTTATCCGTATAACCGTTAGCAAAATAAAGAGGTTTTAAGATGGAACAATTCGCTACAGAAGAACAACAGGTAGAGGCGATTAAACGGTTTTGGTCAGAGCACGGAACGTCTCTGATTGTCGGTGCAGTACTGGGGTTAGCCGGTTTATTTGGCTGGCAGTACTACAGCGATTCACAAATCGCCGCCAAGGAAAGCGCCTCTCAGTCTTACCAGGCCGCACTTGAGTCGCTGGTAAACGAAGAAAATAGTCAGCCGATTGAAGCGGTAATCAATGCCGATGCTACAGGCTATGCCAACGTGGCAGGTTTACTGGCTGCTAAGCAAGCGGTTGACGACGGCAACCTCGAAAGCGCTGCAACTTATCTCAAAGGCGTAGCTGGCAGTGCCGCAGACGAAAGTTTAAAGCAGGTTGCAAATGTGCGTCTGGCACGTGTTCAGCTAGCTCTTCAGCAGTATGACAATGCCCTGACAACCATCGAATCGGTAACCGATGAAGCCTTTACTGCACAGGTTGAAGAAGTGAAAGGTGATATTTTTGCCGCGCAAGGGAACTTTGACAAGGCTCGCATAGCCTACTCCTCTGCCTTGGAGAAAAATATTAACAATCGATTACTGCAAATGAAGCTCGATAACCTTGCAGTTAGCGCAGGATAGTGAATGAATTTAAATACTCGAAACATCTCACAGCAATCAACTCTGTGTGGCCGTATGTTTAAACGGGTCATTTTGACCGCAGCCGTCATTGGTTTGTCTGGTTGTGCCACCATGACAGACTGGTTCGCTGATGAAGACGAAATCAAAATCCGCCGTATTGCGCCTATTGAAAACCAGATAACTCCGAAAGAGGTTTGGAGTTACACCATTGGTGATGGCGTTGATGAATATTTTTCACGCTTAAAACCGGTCTTCGCTAACGATACGGTGTACGCTGCAGAGCGTCATGGCGAAGTGGTGGCATTAACTCCGGATACCGGCGATGTGGTATGGGAACGCAACTTTGCTATTTTCCCGGATGAATCCTTCTGGGACGATATCGCACGTCTGTGGCGCAGTGGTGCGTCGGCCAAAATCAGTGCGATTGCAGCCGGCTATGACATGGTTTTTGTGGCCACTGAAGACGGCATTATCCGTGCTCTGAATCATGAATCTGGCGAAACGTTGTGGGAAAGCACTGTACCAGGCGAAATCCTGGCTACGCCAGCGATGGACGAAGGGATCCTGGTATTGAATACCGGCGCTGGAGTGTTGTTTGGACTGGATGCAAAAACCGGTGAGCAACTGTGGCGCAGTGAAACCGACGTGCCGCCGCTGAGTTTACGGGGTATTTCAGCACCGGTTGCCACCAATGGTGGTGCACTGGTTGGCACGCCTACCGGGAAGTTACAGGTGAATATTCTGACCAGCGGCATTCCCGCCTGGGAAACCGCTATTACTGCGCCTGCCGGAGCAACCGAACTTGAGCGTATTATTGATGTGGATTCTGCGCCGGTAGTATTCGGTAATACTGTCTACATTGTTTCCTATGATGGCACTCTGGCTGCAGTAGAACTGCGCAGTGGGCGCATTATGTGGAAGCGTGAATACGGCTCGTACCGTGATTTGGCGGTGAGCGGTAATCGCATCTACGTAGTTGATACACGCTCAATTGTTTATGCGCTGGATCGTCGTAATGGCGTTGAAATCTGGTCTCAGAGCGGTCTCAAAGAGCGTAACCTGACTACGCCATTAATTATGGGAGAACAACTGGTGCTTGGCGACCGCTGGGGGCTGATGCACTGGTTAAATGCAGAAGATGGTAAACTCATTGCCCGCTATGATTTAGGTGGCGACGATGAAGATGAAGCTATCTATGCAACACCAGTTAAAGTGAATGACCTGGTGGTTACCATTACCCGCGATGGAGAAATTGCTGCGTTGTCAGCTCAGTAACCACGCTTATCCTGCAATTCGCGGGATATTCCGATATAATTTAACGGCCGCGCTTTATGCGCGGCCGTTTGCTTGTTTATTACTTAAAGGAACACCGATATGTTGCCTGTTGTGGCGTTAGTTGGCCGGCCCAATGTGGGTAAATCAACGCTGTTTAATCGTTTAACTCATACCCGTGATGCACTGGTTGCTGATTTCCCGGGACTGACCCGTGACCGGCAATACGGTCAGGCCAGCTATGAGCAACGTCACTTCATCGTAGTCGATACCGGAGGTATCACCGGTGATGAGGAAGGTATTGATACCTTAATGGCACAGCAGTCACTACAGGCCATTGAAGAAGCTGATGTGGTGTTCTTTTTAGTGGATGCCCGGGCGGGTCTGTTACCTGCCGATCAGCTCATCGCCGATCACCTGCGTAAAAGCGATAAAACCGTATTTTTGCTGGCCAATAAAGTGGATGGCATAAACGGTGATAGCGAAAGCGCGGAGTTTTTCTCTCTGGGCCTGGGCCATGTACATCAGATCGCCGCAGCCCACGGCCGCGGTGTGTCGCAATTGATTCAGGAGGCCTTGGTGCCACTGGATGAGCAATTCCCTGAAATGCTGGTGACCAAATCAGCCGAAGAGGAAGAGCTCGACGCAGAAGACCAGCTGAAACACCTGCAGAGTTTACCCATCAAACTGGCTATTGTAGGTAAACCAAACGTGGGTAAGTCAACACTTACTAACCGTATATTGGGTGAAGATCGTGTGGTGGTCTATGACATGCCAGGCACTACCCGCGACAGCGTATACATTCCGCTGCAACGTGACGAGCGCGACTATGTATTAATTGATACAGCCGGAGTGCGTAAACGCAAGAAGGTCTCAGAAGCGGTCGAAAAGTTTTCCATTGTAAAAACGCTTAAAGCCATTGAGGAAGCTAACGTTGTACTGTTGGTGATTGATGCCCGCGAGGGGATCTCTGATCAGGACTTAAGTCTGTTAGGCTTTATTCTTAATTCCGGTCGCTCGCTGGTGATAGCCGTGAACAAGTGGGACGGCCTGGATACCGATATTAAAGATGAAATCAAACGCGAACTGGACCGTCGCCTGGGCTTTATCGACTTTGCCCGGTTACATTTTATTTCTGCACTCCATGGGTCGGGTGTGGGCAATTTGTTTGAGTCGGTGCAGGAAGCTTACCGGAGTGCCACAAAACGAATCAACACTTCAATGCTGACCCAGATCATGGAGTTGGCTCAGCAAGACCATCAGCCGCCATTGGTGCGAGGACGCCGGATAAAAATGAAGTACGCCCACGCGGGCGGCTACAATCCGCCTGTCATCGTCGTTCACGGCAACCAGGTGCAGGATCTGCCCAGCTCGTATAAGCGGTATCTGATGAATTACTTCAGAAAGGCGCTGGATGTAATGGGCACGCCAATTAAAATTGAATTCCGTGAAGGGGCTAACCCGTTCGAAGGCAAGAAGAATCAGCTGACGCTTGCCCAGCAACGAAAACGCCGTCGCATGATGGATTTTCACAAGAACAAGAAATAAGTCACAAAAAAAATGCCAGTCAGTTCTTAACTGACTGGCATTACTGCATAGCAGGGCTTTTTCATGCACTGTTTAACTACAGTGCTTTGCGTAATTCTTTCATCAGTGCCGATTCGCCAGGTACCGCCAATTGAGTTAAAGCTTCGGACACCAACGGATCGCCAATACGCGATGGGAAAGTGGTGCTGAATTTTACGAACTTATCTTCTAACCGGAAGATATAAATAGTGGCGTAAAGTGCCTCGCCACTCTCACCCTCAGCGGCTATCTCTGACATCACGCCCTGCAATGAAGACTCGCCCTGGCTGAAGGCTTGTTGATGTTTCTTTATTTCCATCGCCATGGCGCGCTCAACCGTAATTTGCCTGGCCTGTTCTACTGCGTCTTCCAGTTCATGGCTGATAAGCTGCTCGGTATCACCGGTTAACGGCGCTAACACCGGATAAATGGCAATATCCATAATTGCCTCGCTGAAAGAGGGGTGAAGGTACCTGGCCAGTACGCCTTTAAACGGATCCGGATATAAAAACTGACGGGCCAACTGAAACTCACCCAGAACTTCGGGGAGGGTCAGAGCACCCGAGTAATCACTTGCGCCCATGGCCTGATAAAGAAACGGTGTTGAAAAAATGTGGTTACGGTTGGCGTGCTCACTCCAACGCAGGATGATTTGTTCAACATCCTGGGGGTGGATAACGCCGTAATGCCAATAGTGCACTAAAAAGCTATCGAGATGAACGCCGCGCCATTCCACCGCAAATTCCGTATAACTTTGCAGCGGCACATCTGCCGATTCAGGTTCTTGCCCGGCAGGCATATCAGCCACCTGATTAGCGATCAATAATTCATAATCATGACGGCTCACTGAAGGACTAAGCTCGGCAAACAAATCGAGCTTTTCGAGGCTCTTCAGAAAGTCATTAGCAGCAATGCCATCGTTTTTGCAGGGATTACTGGTTAACGCGGCCTCATTACATTGCTGTTCAACCTCGTCACTGATATAGGAAGAGTAGACATTAACTGCCAGATTGAAGGGAGCTTGTTCTGGGGCGCTTAGCTTAGGCTGTTCAGGCGGCTTTACTGAACTGGTTGCGCATCCGGTGGTCAGCAACAGCGCCAACCAATAAAAAGAGTGGCGGAAAATTTTAATCAAACAACAATACCCATAATAAGTGCTTCACCAGTCCTTGTTCAGGCCTGATCACGCTAAAACTGAGAGATTTTATAAATTGGGTTTGGCATTTACTGCTGTTACCACACTGACAATCTCACCGTCACTGACCCGGCTGATAATTTCGTCCTGCTCTTTAACCGCCGTAATACTGGTAATCGCCTGACCGGCTTTTAAGGTGGCTGAATAACCGCGGGCCATAGTTGCCAGAGGGCTTACAGACTGAAGCAGGTGCGCCAGTGTAGCAAGCTTCTGCTTGTGGGTCTCTAGCCGTTGTTGCATCGCCTTCATCATTCTTTGATCTAAATACACCTGCTGCGTTTTAATCTTATCCAACTCAATGGCCGGATGCTGTCGGGCAAGGCGGTTTTCCAGACGCTGTGAAGCGGTTTGTCCACGCACGAGCTGTTGGTTTATCAGACTGGTTATTTTTTGTGTCAGTTGATCAACCCGCTGGCCCTGCTGTTGCAACATCACTTCCGGATGGCGTGACTTCAGGCGCTGGCCTAGTACGGCTAACTGATGGGCACGACGCTGCAACGTGGTATTAAAGGAACGTGTGAGCTGTTGTTGTAACTGGCGGACCTGCGTCTGGATTTCGCGCTGGTCCATGGAGAGCAGCTCTGCTGCTGCCGAAGGCGTTGGCGCCCGCAGGTCTGCCACAAAATCGGCGATGGTTACATCCACCTCGTGGCCTACAGCACTAACCAGCGGCAGCGTCGATTGGGCTATTTCCCGGGCCAGTGACTCGTTGTTAAAACACCACAGGTCTTCCAACGAACCGCCGCCCCGGGTGAGCAGGAGCACGTCGACCTCCTGGCGCTGATTAGCCAGCCAGATATTACGGGCTAACTGGGCAGCGGCTTGCTCGCCCTGCACCATAGAGGGATATACGATGACTTCTGTGGCCGGGCTGCGGCGCTGTAGTACACTTAATACGTCGTGTAACGCGGCGCCATGAGCAGAGGTAATCACACCAATTCGTTTTACGTGGGTCGGTAGTGGCCGTTTATTAGCAGGGTCGAATAGCCCTTCAGCCTGCAGTTTGTATTTTAGCTGCTCAAAAGCGAGTTTTAACTGACCTTCACCCTCCGGCTCCATGCTTTCAACCACCAGTTGATAATCGCCGCGGGGTTCATAAATGCCAACACTGGCTCTGACCAGTACTTTGTCGCCCTCACGCGGCGGATTACGAACCACCCGGTTAGCGGAGCGAAACATGGCAGCCCGTACCTGGGCTTTATTGTCCTTGAGGGTAAAATACCAGTGGCCGGATGATGCACGGGTGAAGTTGGAAATTTCAGCGCTGAGCCACACCAAACCTATCTCACTGGTTAAAATGTTACGCGCCAGGCGATTTAATGTTGTTACGCTGTGAACTTTTTGCCCGTCCGGGGCAGAGAAAACTGTCATTGAATGAAAAAACCTCAGCTTTAATGCAAATACAGTTTACCTGAAAGTGAAAAAACACTACAATTGCGCCGCAATTAAACCTCAATATACAGGTGTTTTTGCATGCTACGTATCGCTCAAGAAGCGCTAACCTTTGACGATGTTTTATTGGTTCCGGCGCATTCCACAGTGCTCCCGCACACAGCCAGTCTACAAACCCGTGTGACTCGCAAGGTAAATCTGAATATCCCTATGGTATCAGCTTCTATGGATACTGTAACGGAAGCGCGTTTGGCAATTGCATTAGCCCAGGAAGGCGGTATTGGTTTTGTTCATAAGAACATGACCGCAGAAGAGCAAGCCAAGCATGTACGCGAAGTTAAAAAATATGAAAGCGGTGTGGTTTCGGACCCGGTAACCGTAGGTGCCAGTGAAACTTTAGGTAATGTACAGGCATTAAGTAAGAAGCTCGGGTATTCCGGCTTCCCGGTCACCGACTCAGAAAATAATCTGATCGGTATTATCACCGGCCGCGACATGCGCTTTGAAAACCGTCTTGATTTGTCGGTGGATAAAGTGATGACCCCTAAAGAGCGTCTGGTAACGGTTAAAGAAGGTGCCAGCTCTGAAGAAGTACTCGAGCTGATGCACGAGCACCGTATCGAAAAGATCCTGGTGGTCGACGACAGCTTTAAGCTTACCGGTCTGATTACGGTTAAGGACTTCCAGAAAGCCGAAAGCAAGCCGAATGCCTGTAAAGATTCACTGGGTCGCTTACGCGTTGGCGCTGCGGTAGGTGTTGGTCCGGGCACCGATGAGCGCATTGCGCTATTGGTTGAAGCAGGTGTTGACGTATTACTTATCGATACCTCTCACGGCCACTCGCAAGGCGTTATCGACCGTGTTAAGACTGTTCGCGAAACCTACCCAGAACTACAAATCATTGCCGGTAACGTGGCGACTGCCGAAGGTGCTCTGGCGCTGGCTGATGCCGGTGCTGACGGTGTCAAGGTAGGTATTGGCCCGGGTTCAATCTGTACCACCCGTATCGTAACCGGTTGTGGTGTACCACAAATTACCGCTATTTCTGATGCGGTTGAAGCACTGAAAGACCGTGACATTCCGGTTATCGCCGATGGTGGTATCCGCTTCTCTGGTGACATCGCTAAAGCGCTGGTTGCCGGTGCAAGTTGCGTAATGGTTGGCTCGATGCTGGCCGGTACCGAAGAAGCGCCGGGTGAGGTAGAGCTTTATCAGGGACGTTATTATAAGTCTTACCGTGGTATGGGCTCGTTAGGGGCTATGAATCAGCGTAATGGTTCATCCGATCGTTACTTCCAGGAAAGCGACAACGCAGAAAAACTGGTACCGGAAGGTATTGAAGGTCGTGTGGCCTACAAAGGTCCAATCGCCACCATTATCCATCAGCAAATGGGCGGCCTGCGTTCAGCCATGGGCTTAACCGGTTGTGCTACCATTAACGAACTGAATACCAAACCACAGTTTGTGCGGGTAACTTCAGCGGGAATGGGTGAATCACACGTGCACGATGTAAGCATTACCAAAGAAGCACCTAACTACCGTTTAGGTTAAATTTTACCAACACCAATCGATTGATTTATCAGGCTGGTTAATACCAGCCTGCTTGTTTTCTATTTAAAGGCAAACACCATGACACAAAACATCCATGATCATCGCATACTTATTCTGGATTTTGGCTCACAATATACCCAGCTTATTGCCCGCCGTGTGCGTGAGCTTGGCGTTTACTGCGAACTCTGGGCATGGGATGTCACAGAAGAACAGATCAAATCGTTTAACCCGCAGGGTATTATCCTGTCGGGCGGTCCGGAATCGGTTACTGAAGAAAATTCACCCCGGGCACCGGAATATGTGTTCAACGCCGGCGTACCTGTACTCGGTGTGTGCTATGGCATGCAAACCATGGCTGAGCAGCTGGGCGGTAAAGTACAGGGCTCAGATAAGCGCGAGTTTGGTTATGCTCAGGTAGAAGTGGTTAAACCTAACGACCTGCTGGCTAACATTGAAGACGCCATTAGTGGCGAGGGCAATGCCTTGCTGGATGTATGGATGAGCCACGGTGATAAAGTTATCGCCATTCCTGACGGATTTGAAACCGTCGCATTAACGCCGTCGTGCCCCCATGCCGCCATGGTAAATACTGACAAGCAATTCTACGGTGTACAGTTCCACCCGGAAGTGACGCATACCCGTCAGGGCATGCGCTTGCTACAACACTTTATTATGGACATCTGTGGTTGTGAAAAACTGTGGACGCCTGATGCGATTATCGAAGATGCCATTGCCCGCATTAAAGAAAAAGTGGGTGATGATGAGGTTATTCTGGGCCTGTCTGGTGGTGTAGACTCATCAGTAGTGGCGATGCTAATCCACCGTGCAATCGGTGACAAGCTTACCTGTGTATTCGTTGATAATGGCTTGCTGCGATTAAACGAAGGGCAGCAGGTAATGGATATGTTTGGTGATCACTTCGGCCTGAACATTATTAAAGTTGACGCCGAAGAGCGTTTCCTGGCTCGTCTGGAAGGTATTGACGATCCGGAGCTTAAACGTAAAGCCATCGGTAACGAATTTGTTGCCGTATTCGATGAAGAAGCAGGCAAGCTGGTTAACGCCAAATGGTTAGCGCAGGGGACTATTTATCCGGATGTCATTGAGTCGGCAGGTTCTGCAACCGGTAAAGCTCATGTTATCAAGTCTCACCACAATGTTGGCGGTTTACCCGAAGACATGAAGATGGGCCTGGTAGAGCCATTACGTGAACTGTTTAAAGACGAAGTGCGCAAAATTGGTTTAGAGCTGGGTTTGCCATACGATATGTTGTATCGCCATCCTTTCCCTGGACCGGGTCTGGGCGTGCGTGTCCTGGGCGAAATCAAAAAAGAATACTGCGATCTGCTGCGCCGTGCAGACGCTATCTTTATTGAAGAGCTGCATAACGCAGAGCTTTACCACAAAGTAAGTCAGGCCTTTACGGTATTCCTGCCGGTTAAATCGGTAGGCGTAATGGGCGATGCCCGTAAGTACGACTGGGTTGTATCGCTGCGCGCGGTAGAAACCATCGACTTTATGACAGCACATTGGGCGCACCTGCCGTACGACTTCCTGGGTAAAGTATCTAACCGCATCATCAACGAAATCGATGGGATTTCGCGAGTGGTTTACGATATTTCTGGTAAGCCACCGGCCACCATCGAATGGGAATAAAAGTGCTCTTTTAACTCATTGAAAAGACTGGTTATTTCAATCAGTCTTTTCTTTGTGTAACTATGTAAGATATTGATTATCAAGACTTTTGTCCTTTAACTGCACTGCAAAATTACAAAAAATTGTTGCAATTGCAGACCATAACAGCCATGCCCAATCCAAGACCACTTTCAAAAAGCCCCAAGCGCAGCGCCAGAAATAGTTGCCGTAAATCCAACCCATTCTACATCGCCGAACCAATGACATCTTAGATGGTGAAGCCATCATGCTGCGCACTCGGCAAAGTAAAGAAGTCTGGCGGTTTCGTATGCGTGTTCCTGGCGAGGACGCATATTACAGAGTGTCATTGCGCACAAAGCATCTGAGTACAGCTATTGCTCATGCAAAGAACAAATGGGCTGATATCACTGCAATGGTTAACGCTGACAAAAAAGTGTCATAAATTTTTACATGATAGATCTCTCAATCATAAAACCTTTAATAAAACAACGGCATGAAAGATGGTGTGAAATTTGCTTTAAATAAATTATTGCTCTCATATAGAGTAAAGTTTAAAAGTCTTAAAATAAACAATAGTTGAGTATTGTTTTAAGTTTTAGCAACTGATTTTGGAAAATTGAAATTATGAATAGGTTCAAAGGTTCTTTGTTTTCACTAGTTTTAATGCTCTTTTTTTGTTCAAGTGCAAGCGCATCATTAATACCTTTCGCTGTAACTGATGATTTAAGCGTTGCGGAGCGTTTACCATATGGCCCTGGTTCTGTAGATATCAATGGGCCTGCCAGAATCACCACTGATTTTGCGGATGTTGTTAGTAATACTTGGTATCAAGAAGTTTTCTTTGACGGCCAAAATGTTGCTTTTTCTATACTATGGGAATTTACTGACAGCCTTAGTATGAGAGATAGATTCGCTACTGCTGATAGCTCCGGTGTATCCGTTAATTGGACTGTGTTTGATAATGGTATTGAAACTAATATTTCTGGTACTTGGCGATATTCTAACAGCTTTTTGGGATTAGTAAATTGGGATTCTTCTGGGACACGGTTCAGTTCTGACGATGGAATTTGGGGAGCAGGTTTGAATGTTGACGGTAACTTTTCTTCGACACCATTGAACGTTCAGTGGGGAGTAGGTAACTACGACGGTGGTGATACTTTGTCCAATAATGGATTTAGCGGAACGGTCTGGAGAGATGGCAACATTGTGCCAACTGCCGAAATAACCAGTTTAAGAAACGTTATGTATTTGGGTAGTCCAACCGAAGTTCCAGAGCCAGGTTCACTAGCAATTCTTGGTCTAGGTCTAGCTGGTTTAGCAATTCGCCGCAGAATCAAAAAGTAATTCAATTTCATTTATGGTGCGTATAACTTGTGCGCACCATTTTCTTCGACACGCCTATCGCTGCTGCAACATCCATCTCATCATCAGCGTGCAAATAGGTGTCTGAATATGTGTAACTGACGTACCAGCAACACGAGCAACGCTCTGATACTTAGCACCAGCTCGAACTCGCTCAGTAATGCCATAATGTCGGAGTGAGTAATAGGTTAGATTGTCTTTTTTTTTATGTCGTGCCTTAAAAGCAGGTTTATACTAAAGTTGTATTAATTACGCTGTGTTGTATTATTTTTGAATAGGGTTTCATACAACTGTCATATTGTAGCGCTGTAATTATGCTCCTTTCACACGGAGGGTGGATCAATAGTTTGAACTAGCACTTTCCGGAGTTTTAAATGATACAATTTACCAGTATCAATCGTCTTGTAATGACCCCCGTTCTGGCAATTATTGCCATTCTCGTTCTGCTTAACGCAGCTTCTTTGACTATCGCTTTTTCGCTAATGAGCGACATTGAGCAGGTTGAACAAACCAACGTCGTGCACGAACGCTTGGTTTCAGAAGCGCTTAATGAGTTTAAAACCCAGGTCCAGGAATGGAAAAATGTGTTATTGCGGGGTGCTTCGGATAAAGACAGAGAAAAATACTGGTCACGCTTTCAGGCCCGGGAAGCTGATGTTCAGGCTATTCTGCGTAAGCTGGTAGCAGGCGCGGAGCTAAACGCTGACTCGGCCGGTTTAATCGACCGTTTCTTAACGGCTCACAAGCAGATGGGAACGAAGTACCGGGAAGGGTATGAAGCGTTCGTTGCCGCTGGCTTTAATCCGCATACCGGCGACACCTTTGTAAGAGGTATTGACCGTGAACCGGCCGATCTGTTGCAACAGGCAACTGACCAGATAGCTCAGGCAACCCGTCAGGCCAAAGAGCAGGTAACAGCGCAAACCAGCCAGCGCTTATGGCTAATTATGGGCTTGTCGATAGTATTGAGCGGCCTGTGTATTGTTTATCTGATTACGAATCTGCGTCGCAACATTGTTAAACCAACCCGCGAAATTGCTACCTGCCTGCAAAAAATGGAGCAAAAAGATTACGATTATCGCCTTGAGTATCGCAGCGAGCACGAACTCGGCTTAGTGGCCAGTGCTACCCGTCACTTACAGAACAAGCTGCAGGATACGGTCACCATTTTGTCTGATGCGCAGGATCAGATTCGTCAGTCCCATGACATTCTGGAAGATGTCAGCAGCGCCATTGCAAAAGGGGCAAGTGATCAGCACACCTCGTCAGACTCGCTGGCCCAGGCGAATGATAAACTCGATGAAATTGTTAAAGGACTGGTCACCATTACCAGTCAGGTGTCTGTCGCTTCCAGCCATTCCCAGCAGCAGGTTCAGGAATGCTATACCACCTTTGATAGCGCCAATAAGGGGTTTGCTGAGCTGGCCAGAACCGTGGCATCCGCCAGTCAGATTGTGAATGAGCTACAGGCCCGCAGTGCCAGTATTCTTACCGTGGTGAATGTGATTAATGAAATTGCCGACCAAACCAATCTGCTAGCCCTTAATGCGGCTATTGAGGCGGCCCGGGCCGGTGAACATGGTCGCGGTTTCGCCGTGGTGGCCGACGAAGTGCGCGCGCTGGCAGCTAAAACGCAGCAATCCACCCAGGAAATTAACGCTATATTAAGTGCCTTTGAAGCTGATGCATCAAAAGCCGTATCGGCCATGGCAAGTGGCCAGCAACATGCTGACGTGAATGCTCAAAGTGCACAACAGGCCCTGGCGTTGCTCAACGAGCTGGTGCGTTACATCGATGAAACCCAAAGTGTGGTCGGTGCGCTGGAAGAAGCGGCGAACGATCAAAGCAGCATCCAGCGACAGCTGGATGGCGTAATCGCCCGGGTAATGAGTTCTGCAGAAGATTACAAGTCATTATCACAGAGCAATAATATTTCAGAAGCCATCAACATGATGTCAAAAAATGTGATGTCGGTAGTCTCTGCATTGAGCCGATAACCGCTCAATGCAGTACAATACCAAACTTGTGTAACAGAAATGGACAACGTTGGTATTTTGCAGCATCTGGTTTTCCACCCTATTTACAGTCAGCTCGAGTTGCCGGTCCGGCATCGTTTTCCCATCGAAAAATACCAGGGGATCCATGATGCCCTGTGCGCTGGTGGCGTATCGGAGTCAGCGTTTACAACGCCAACACCGGTTGGCAGGGATACACTGACCAATTGGTATGATGCCAGTTATGTTGATGCATTAATTGGTGGCACCCTGGATACCAAGGCAATGCGTCGCATTGGTTTTCCCTGGTCTGAACAACTGATTAAACGCAGTCTCACCGCAGTAGGTGGTACCCTCAAAACCGCCGAGCTGGCATTGGCGCATGGATTGGCGCTTAACCTTACCGGTGGTTATCATCACGCTGGTGCAGATTGGGGCTCTGGTTTTTGTTTATTTAATGATTTGTATCTTGCCGCCAGGCAAATGCTCACCAATCCCGGCATCGATTCGGTGCTCATTATTGATTTGGATGTGCATCAGGGGGATGGGACCGCGCTACTCGCTCAGGATGATACAGCAGTGATCACCTTGTCGTTGCATGGCGAGAAAAACTTTCCTCATCGTAAGCAACAGTCTGATATGGATTTCCCTTTACCCAAGGGGATGACGGATGAACCTTACCTGGCTACGTTGGATGAGGCGCTGAGTGTAGCTGAGAGACTGTATGCACCGGACGCCATAATCTATGACGCAGGTGTGGATGTGCATGAAAACGACGATTTAGGGCTGTTAAATATCACTACCGCTGGTGTTTATCAGCGCGACTGTATGGTGTTTGATTGGTGTCGCCGACATAACCTGCCGGTGGCTTGTGTTATTGGCGGCGGCTATCAGCGGGATATCAATGCGTTGGTAGACGTGCATCTGCAGTTGTATCGAGCGGCAGGGGTTATTCCGCAGCGCTAAAATGCCGCCAGCTGGAATCCCAGACCGATGCGGTTCTGGCGGCGATCATAGTCAATCAGGCTATCACCATAGCCATTAAAATACTGCAATACTACTTCATAACGGGGAGATACCGGGTAACTCACGGACAGCTCCAGGCTACCTCGGTTGTTATCAAACTCCAGGTTATTGCGCAGCCGGGCTAGTAAGCCAAAGCCTTTAATGCGCGTCCCATAGCCAAGTTCAATGCGGCCGTAATAGTGATTAATTCTCGGATTATCATCGCCGCTGGGATCTTCCGGGGAGGTTTTTTCATCTTCCGGAATGCGATACCAGGTGCGCAGATAATAGATATCGTCAGCATCGCTGAACAAACTGGTCAGCATAATGCGGTTCCAGCTGCGCGAGCGAAGTTCACTCTGACCGTTAGACATGTGGTTAAAGCCCAGCTGCAGGGCATTAAAATCGATACCAAGGAGCTTTATATCGGTATTCCACTGATAAAAAATTTCCGGCTCGTAATTGGTTTCCCGGAAAGGCTTGGACACTTCACTGTTATAAAGTTGCCAGAATGAAGTGAGCGTAAAGCCAAAATAAACGCCCTCTACGGAGTCGGGTTGGGTGTAAAGAGGCAGTTTTACGCTAATCTGAAATTTTGCCTCTTTATTATCCACGTTATTTTCAGTGAGTCCGGCATTGCCCAACGCATTGGGGTTATCCACATAAGTAAACGGCAGAAAATAGTTGCGTTTGTACTGGGTAATTGCAAAGGCATTATTTAACAGGTTTTTATCAGCTTCGAAGCGTTTTTTGAACAGGCTGGGCTGTGCAATCAGTCCGCTGTGCTGCTCCTGAGTTGGCACTTCGCTTTGTTGCTCGTTATCGTCGCAATAGCCGAATACTGAGGTTGTCAGCAGCATCAGGCCAAGGGCCAGACGATTAAAGCTCAGCGGTAAAGTCAATGGTGAGTCCCTCGTGTGCTGCAATTAACTGCAGGGGCGATTCTGCGATGGTGATGTACTGGTTGCAGTGGTCAATGATGTCATCGATGTCTTTGTCCGTACGGCTGGGATCATGACTGTAAAGCGCCAGACGTTTGGCGTTACACGCCATGGCCAGTTTCACCGCTTCTTCTGCTACCGAGTGCCCCCAGCCACTTTTGGTGGGCATGTCAGACAACATGTACTGTGCATCATGGATAATTAAATCCGCGTTTCTGGCAAACTCTACAAAGGTAAGAAAATCGGTTTCTTTTTTATACGGAGGATAGAGCTCATTGTCGGTAATGTAGGCCACTTTAAGCCCATTCTCCGCAACCGAATAGGCACTGCCTTTCCCCGGATGATTCATGGGCAACCGTGCAATGGTTGCGCCGTTGAGCTTCCACGAATTAATGTTTTCGGGTTGCGGGGTAATTGAAATCTTTGACTTCAATGCCGAAAAGGGAACCGGGAAAACTGAGCCCTGCATCTGCTTTATTATGGCATCGTTTTCGGGCAGTGATGTTTGTCCAGGAGTAATAAATATTTCACGGTCGGGTTGATAAATGGGCGTGAAGAACGGAAACCCCTGAATATGATCCCAGTGATTATGGGTCAGCAGGATATGAATAGGGGTTTGCTTTTTAACCAGCTTATCACCAAGGAGCCGGATACCGGTACCGGCATCGAGGGAAATATCGGTGCCGTCACTCAGCTCGATATGTACGCACGCAGTGTTCCCCCCATAACGCACATACTCTGCGCCCGGTGTTGGAATGGAACCTCTTACACCATAGAAGGTTAACTGCATGCTGACTCCTTACCTAACGGGACTCGCCGGATGGCTTACCCCGTTATACTACAATCCGCCGATAAACGCGGTGACTTCCGTTAATTGTAATAAAGATTTCTCACCGCTGCGGCGATTTTTATACTCAACCAGTTGTTCATCAAGGTTGCGCTCGCCAATTACGATGCTGTGAGGTATTCCTACCAGCTCCATATCTTTAAACATAACGCCCGGGCGTTCTTTACGATCGTCAAACAAAACTTCCACGCCCGCGGCGGTAAGCTCTGCGTACAGCGCTTCAGCTGCTTCCATAATACGCTGTGATTTATGCATATTCATCGGGATCAGCGCTACCTTAAATGGTGCGATTGGATCGGGCCAGATAATGCCGTGTTCGTCGTGATTTTGCTCAATAGCTGCAGCCACCACGCGAGATACACCAATACCGTAACAACCCATGCTGAGGATTTCATGTTTACCATTTTCGTTCAGCACGCCACAGCCCATAGCTTCAGAGTATTTATCACCGAGCTGGAAGATATGACCGACTTCGATACCGCGCTTAATTTCGATGGTGCCATTACCACAAGGTGATGGGTCACCGGCTTCGATGTTGCGCAGGTCGGCAGCGGTAATTTTCTCCGCGTAGGCTTCGTTTTTTAACGCTGCAGCCACAACGTAATCGGCAAATACCGGCACTTTTACGTCAGCCAGATCAATATCATTGCCCGTGGCGCCCAGCACAGCGGAGACGGTTTCATCATTGGCGGTAATCAAAGGAGCGGCAACACCGCTAAGCTTTTCGGCTTTAATATCGTTGAGTGTGTGACCGGCTGCCAGAACCAGCAGCACCCAGTTGTTGGCATCAGCTTCGCCGTCTTCGTCGGCAGCCTGTGCCAGTACATATTGCAAGCCGTCTACATTGGCGTTGTCAACTTGTTGAGTCTGTGCCAGCTCTACGTTGGCTGCATAGTCTGAGCCGTTGGAGAAAGCGATGTTATCTTCACCGGACTCGGCCAGTACGTGGAATTCATGGGATACGCTGCCGCCAATAGAGCCGGTGTCGGCCATTACCGGGCGGAAATCGAGTTGCATGCGTTCAAAAATTTTGCAGTATGCGCTATACATGGCGTCGTAGGTATCCTGCAGTGATTCCTGGGTAAGGTGGAAGGAGTAGGCATCTTTCATGGTGAATTCACGGCCGCGCATAATACCAAAGCGAGGACGCACTTCATCACGGAACTTGGTTTGGATCTGATACAGGTTTATCGGCAGCTGTTTATAGCTGCTGATTTCGTTTCGCACCATTGAAGTAATGACTTCTTCGTGAGTCGGACCCAACACGAAGTCGCGGCTGTGGCGGTCTTTTATACGCAGTAATTCAGGGCCATACTCTTCCCATCGACCGGTTTCCTGCCACAGATCAGCCGGTTGTACTACCGGCATTAACACTTCAATCGCCCCGGCTTTGTTCATTTCTTCGCGAACAATATTGGCGACCTTGTTCAGCACCCGCAAACCGGTTGGCAGCCAGGTGTACAGTCCGGAGGCTAGTTTACGAATGAGACCAGCCCGAAGCATAAGCTGATGACTAATTACCTCAGCGTCAGCAGGGGTTTCTTTTTGTGTTGCTAATAAATACTGACTAGTGCGCATTGATGGCATATACCCGTTGGATGATTACAAAACCCGCGTATTCTAGCAGTGTTAGGGGCGCTAAAATAGCCCTAAGAGACCGGTTGCAGTGATGTCACCAGGACTTTGCCGTTTTCTACGCGCCACTGTATGTCACGATCGTAAAAAATTACCTGATAAGTCTTCGGATCGTTGTCTTGTGATTGTCGGTAAGCCGGACGTGGATCCTGACTTAAACATTGTATTATCAGGGCTTGTAAATCAGTGTGAGGCTGGGCGTTTAACTGCGCTGTTGCCTGCTCAGTGAAATGTACTTCCCTGGCGGGGAGCGGGTGCTCATCAAGTAAATGCGCCTCGGCATCGGCTACGCTATCGCTGTAGGGCAGGTAAGGTTTGATATCGATGACGGGGGTGCCGTCGAGTAAGTCAATGCCGCCCACATTGAGCTGCCACTGACCATTAAGTTGCTCAACGCCCAGATTTTTTACCACTGACATTCCTATGCCATTAGGCCGAAATGTGCTGCGAGAGGCAAACACCCCAATACGACTGTTACCGCCCAGGCGCGGTGCGCGGACTGTGGGAGACCAGCCCTGGTCGAGGTTTTCGTGAAATATAAATAACAGCCACAGATGAGAATAGGTTTCGATACCACGCAGACAGTTTGCATCGTTAAAGGGAGGTGTCAGGCGCACACAGCCCCGGGCATTGGCCAGGGCGGGTTGGCGGGGAATGGCAAATTTTTGTTTAAATGGTGAGGCGATATGGCCGATGGGAGTTAACCCAAAGGCAGAAGGTTCGGACATAAATTGCAACACTTTTGTAGTTAGACTGAAACAAAGTTCAAACATTTATTCGCTATAGTAGCGCCGCTATCTAATTACTGGTAGTCCCTGGAACACTTTTCAGCCCGCCATCGTGCGGGCTTTTTTTCGCCCGTTACGCAGATAAGTCATCAATTTGCCGATTTTTTACATGATTGAAAATCCCGCGTATGCCAATATATAGCACTAACCACATACCTTGGTCTTTTGCAGTAAATCACAGCAACGCACAAAGGCACTGTTAAACAGTAGATCGTAAATAGGATGGCTATGATCTCGGTAAAAAATTTATCTAAATTTTACGACCATTTTAGAGCAGTCGATAACCTCTCTTTCGACATCGCGCCCGGTAATATCGTGGGCTTTCTGGGGCCGAATGGCGCAGGTAAGTCTACCACTATGAAAATGCTGACCGGATTTCTGCCGCCCAGTGAGGGAGAAATTTTTATAAAGGAACGGTCAATCGACAGCGATGCGAAAGCAATTCAGCGGGATATTGGCTACCTGCCAGAAGGTGCCCCGGCGTATGGGGATATGACGGTGTGGCAATTTTTGCACTTCATTGCCGATGTCAGAAGGTTAAAAGGCGCCCATCGCAAAGAGCGCCTGTATGATGTAATTCATCGGGTTGAGCTCGGTGATGTGCTGAACCGGCCCATCGACAATCTTTCCAAGGGCTTTAAACGCCGGGTGGGGCTGGCTCAGGCTATTTTGCACGATCCGGATATCCTTATTCTGGATGAGCCAACAGACGGACTCGACCCCAACCAGAAACACCATGTCCGGCAGCTCATTGAAGATCTGTCGCGGGAAAAAATAGTGATCATTTCTACCCATATTCTGGAGGAAGTCGCGGCCGTGTGTAACCGGGTGATGATTATCGCCGACGGGCAATTACGCTTCGACGATACACCGGAAGTACTCAGACACCGCTCTCGTTTCTGTAATGCCGTGAGCCTGCGTCTTAGCTATGCCGCCGATATTTCCGGCCTGGCCGAACTGGACGGCGTAGATGAAATGGAAATCGACCGTAAGACAGGTCTGGTAACCTTATTTCCGGAGCCTGGTAAACATATCTTTCATGCCATTAATGAATATGTCACCCAACGGCGTTTACCGGTAGATACCCTGACACTGGAGACCGGTCGTCTCGATGAAGTGTTTCGGGATATCACCACGGCGGAGGTGGCCAATGGGTAATATCTGGATTGTCACCAAAAGGGAATTTGCGAGCTTTTTCGCCACCCCGGTTGCTTACGTGTTTATTGCTATCTTTTTGATGCTATCAGGCATCTTTACTTTTTTTATCGGTAATCTGTACGAACGGGGTCAGGCCGATTTGATCCCGTTTTTTAACTTTCACCCCTGGCTGTATTTATTTCTGGTGCCGGCAATAGCCATGCGCAGTTGGGCGGAGGAGAGGAAGTCCGGCTCAATTGAGTTACTGATGACACTGCCGATCAGTGTGGCTGAAGCCGTACTGGGTAAATTTATTGCGGCCTGGCTGGTACTAGGCCTTGCATTGGCGCTAACCTTTCCATTGTGGCTCAGCGTAGATTTTCTTGGCGAGCCCGACCACGGCATTATTGTTGCCGCCTATATAGGTAGCTGGCTTATGGCCGGCGCTTTTCTGGCTATCAGTACCTGTATGTCGGCGTTTACCCGTAATCAGGTGGTGGCGTTTATTCTGGCAGTGGTAGTGTGTTTCCTCTTCGTAGTCTCGGGCAGCAGCATCGTATTGGATGCTTTTCAGCCCTGGGCCGGAAACCTTATCCTCGATACCGTCGCCAGCTTCAGTTTTCTGAGCCACTTTGAGGCCATGGCCAAAGGTGTACTGGCACTGAATGATGTGGGCTATTTCTTAATCATTATGGTGGTTTGGCTCTATGCCAGCCTGATTGTTATTGAACAGAAAAAGGCGGATTAACAATGCAGAAATTAATCGCTTTTTTAACTCTTTTATTACTGGCCGTGTTGTGTCTGGGGCTGGTGGTTATTAATAATGAAATGCTGGGTGATTACCGTATCGACCTCACCGAGGATAAGGTGTATTCCCTGTCTGATGGAAGCCAGCGGGTGTTGAATGATATCGATGAACCCATCGTACTTAATTTTTATTTCTCTGATACCGCCTCGAAGGGCATGACATCGTTGCGTAACTACGCCAACCGGGTGCAAAGTTTACTGGAAGAGTATGAATCCCGGGCAAACGGCAAAATTACCTTAAATGTTATCGACCCTGAGCCGTTTTCAGAAGCTGAAGACCGGGCTAATCAGTTTGGCCTTACCGGCGCAACCCTTGGCCCGGTAGGCGATGCTATTTACTTTGGTCTGGCCGGCACGAATGCAGTAGATAATCAGTTTACGATAAACTTTTTCGATCCGCAGAAAGAACGATTCCTCGAATACGATATCAGCAAACTGATTTATCAGCTCAGTGAACCCGAACCCGTCCAGCTGACGCTGCTTACCGACCTAAATCTGATGGGCGGGCAGAATCCGATGAGCGGTCAGATGACGCCTGCCATGACGTTTTACAGCCAGCTAAGTCAGTTATACGACATCACAACCATTGGCAGTGATGCCACACAAATTCCGGAAAGTACCGATGTGCTGGTGGTTATTCACCCGCAGAATTTGAGTGAGGCATTACAGTATTCCATCGACCAGTTTGCCATGCGGCAGGGGCGGATCCTGTTATTTGTGGATCCCCACTATGAGTCGGATGCCATGGCCATGATGGGCTCTTTGGAAGCGAATAAGTCTAACTTTGGCTTGCTGGAAAGCTGGGGAATTAATGCCGGGCTTGATTCGGTGGTACTCGATGGTCGTCTGGGACTGGATATTCGCACGCCTGAAGGGGCGGTCACCCGCCATCCCGGTATTATCGGACTAACCAGTGAGCAACTTAATCGAGAAGATGTGATTACCGCCAATCTGGAACTGGTCAACGGTTCGTCCTTCGCGCCTCTTACGCTGGCTGAGGGCAGTAATTTAACCCTCACGCCACTGGCTTATTCGTCTGCCGATGCGGTGATAGTGGATGGCACTGAGTACGCTATGACTCAGGATCCGCAAACATTGCAGCGCATGCTTGATGGCCCAGACTCCCAGCGTATCACCCTGGCAGCACGGTTCAGTGGTCCGGCGACATCGGCGTTTACTCAGGCACCGGCAACAGAATCCGCCAGTGAGCTTAATATGGCCCATGTGAGCCGAACCGCTAAATTAAACCTGATTGTGTTTAGCGATGCCGACCTGCTGGCCGACCGCTTTTGGGTGCAGCAGGCGAATTTCTTTGGTGAAACTATTTACACGCCATTTGCCAACAATGGTGACGCTATTATCAACGCCAGTGAAAACCTGGCAGGCAGTGATGCACTGATCAGTATTCGCGGCCGGGGTACCTACGCACGGCCGTTTGAACAGGTGCAGGCATTGCAGGTAGCGGCAGAAGCTCGCTTTCGCGAACAGGAAGAGCGTCTGCAAAATCAGCTCCAGCAAACAGAAGAACAGTTAGCCCAGCTGCAAAATGTGCAGACTGAGTCTGGCGCGCTAACGCTGACTCCTGAACAACAGGCTGCACTGGATACGTTTATTGCACAGCGCAACGAAATTCGCCGGGAACTGCGGGAAGTTCGTTATCAGCTGGAAAGAGATATCGACCAGTTGGGTAACTATCTCAAGCTGTTAAACATAGCCATCAGCCCTTTATTACTGGTAACTGTGCTGTGGGGACTGGCGCGTTTGCTGCGTCGTAGAGCAGGGAAGAAAACACTGGAGGCCATCGGATCATGACCCGTGTTGTTATATTATTTTTACTGGTCATAGTGACTTTGGGGGCCGGCTATTATTTGGTAGTTGAACGTCATCCTGAGCAGACCTCTCAGTCTCATTTACTGTTGGGCGGACTGGCGTCACAAAGTCATTCGCTGACGCAAATAACTATCGAAAATACAGAAGGGCCACTATTTAAAGCGCGTCGGGAAGGCGAGCAGTGGCTTGCTACCCATCTGGATTCGGTAATGACCTTTCCGGTTGATGTGGAAACACTGGCCGGCTTCGTTAGTGCCCTGTCCCAGGCGCATATTATTGAGCCGAAAACCGCTAAGGCGTCGCGCTATGCATTGCTTGGCGTAGAGCCAGTTACTCAGCCTGGCGCTCAAAGTACTCTGCTAACTATTGCCACGGGTACTCAGCAATGGCGCGTGGTACTTGGTAATCTGGCGTCCAGTGGTCTTGGCCGTTACACGCGGGAGCCGTCGCAGCAGCAGAGTTATCTGATAGACGAAACCTTGCCGTTACCGCTTACCCCTTATGAGTGGTTGTTGCCTGACGTTATTGACGCCGGACTTACTACACTTAAGTCCATCGTTATCGATAATGATCCGGCTTTTACCCTTTATAAAGACACCGATGGCAACTGGCAGCTCAGTGAGAATAAGTTACCGCTGGCCTATCCTGGCGTTCTGGCTCATACCCTGAACGACATTGTTAATTTCGAATACGACAGTGTTGCACCGCTGATAAATGTGCCTGCTGCAGTGCAACTTCGTCGTACCATCGATATCACTGCCGAAGACGGTAAATTGTTAACCATGACACTGTACCAGATGGATGACGACGAAGGTGGTTACTCATTGTTGCTGACCGGCGATCTGGTAGCGGCTTCTCTTACTGAGTGGATGTTTCGGCTGACTGACTTTCAGGCGCGCGGGTTGTTAACGCCTAAAGCGGAGTTACTGCAACAGCCGGGTAGTCCTTAATA
>DDJQ01000154.1 GCA_002339125.1 Alteromonadaceae bacterium UBA2620 | reverse complement strand
ACAATTTAGCAGAACATAGCCTTGTGCAATCATAACCAAAAGGGAGCGTTAAGCAGTAATTATCGACTGAATTGGCACAAATGTTGTAACAAAATTACAAGTATGCTGTGCGAATCATCAATAACTAAGGCAGCTTTATGGACATTTCTACATTTCTTGCGGTGCATCAACTTCCAGAGAGCTACCGCGACATTGCACAAAAATGGTTCATCCCATTAGCAGATGAAATCCATGAGCACCAAAATAGTGCAAAGAAGCCATTTTTCGTTGGTGTGAATGGTTGCCAGGGCTCGGGAAAATCAACGCTGTGTGACTTTTTAGTGTTCTATCTGAGCGAGTTTAAAAAGCTCAATGTGGTGTCGTTATCGCTCGATGATTTTTATCTGGATAAATCGAGTCGCAACGCGCTGGCCATAAAAGTCCACCCGTTACTGGCTACCCGGGGCGTGCCCGGCACCCACGATGTGTCACTGGCCCAGACTACCTTCGACCGCCTACGAGGCTATGGCACTGTCTCGATTCCACGCTTTAATAAAGCCATCGACAACCCTTTTCCGGTGGTTGACTGGCCGGTTATCCATTCGCCGCCAGACATTGTGTTGGTAGAAGGTTGGTGTTGGGGCGTAAAACCACAAACCAAAGCCCAGCTGGCTGAGCCGGTTAATGCACTGGAGCGTGATGAAGATCCATTAGGTACCTGGCGTAATTACGTTAATAAACAGTTGGCAGATTCATACCAGGCCCTGTTTGAACAAATGTCTTTCTGGGTAATGCTCAAAGCGCCCTCTTTTGATCAGGTATATAACTGGCGAAAAGAGCAGGAACACAAACTGGCTGCTAAACTGGGTTCATCTGAAGCGCACAGTGGCATTATGACCGACCTGGAAATCGAACGGTTTATACAGCATTATCAACGCTTAACAGAGCAGAGTCTGGAAACATTGCCGCAGCAGTGTAATTACGTTTACCATCTGGACGAAACCCGTCAAATCACTCATGTAGAAAAGGCTGTTTAATGGATCAATCAAGTACTGTGATCTTTACTGACATGGACGGCACGTTGCTGGATCATCATACCTATAGTTTTGCCGCCGCCCAGCCCACCCTGAATGCACTGGCGGAGCGCGGAATACCGGTGATACCCAATACCAGTAAAACCTTTGCAGAGATGACCGAGCTACGGGAAAAGATCGGTTTAAACGGCCCGTTTGTGGTTGAGAACGGCGCAGCGGCTTATATTCCACACGGCTTTTTTAAACAAAAACCGGCCGGTACCATCTGGCAGGACGGTTTTTGGTGTAAGTCCTTTATTTCGTCAAAGGGCTACTGGTTAAAATTACTTGAAATTGTTAAAGCTGATTTCGCTGGTGAATTTACTCACTTCAGCGAAATGAGCACCGAAGATTTAATGGCTGCCACCGGTTTGAGCGAGGATGAAGCCCGCTTAGCAGCCAAACGCCAATTTGGCGAACCGGTAATGTGGCTTGGTAGTGATATTCGCAAAGCCGAATTTATCGAGTCAGTCAGAGAACGTGGCGCGACACCGCTGGAAGGCGGGCGTTTCATCCATATTTCCGGAGACTGTACTAAAGGTAAAGCACTGAGCTGGTTTATGGAGGAGTATCGACGTCAATCGGCGGTTACTGCAACGTCTATTGCATTAGGTGATGGCAAAAATGACATCGCCATGATGGAAGCTGCCGATATTGCCGTGCGTATCGCGTCACCCACGCATGAACCTCCCCCACTGGATAAAAAAGATAACGTATATACCAGCACAAAACTTGGCCCTGAGGGCTGGACAGAAACGCTTACACAATTGCTTTCATTGAAAGATTAGGAGGACACATGGCCGATTTTTACCAAAACGGTGTCGTAACAACGCTACACAATCTCGCCAGCCGCTCGACTGAAGCACTCGAAGCTGAGCTGTTACGCTTTTCTCAGAAACGTCCGATGGCACTTATCCTGCCATCATTGTTTTCAGAACTTGAAGGACCGGCATTAGGCCACATCGTTGACGAACTAACGAATGTCCCTTACCTGTCTGAAATTGTTATCGGACTGGACCGGGCCAACCTGGATCAGTACCGCCATGCCCAGGGCTTTTTCAGCCGCCTGCCGCAACACCACCGTATTTTATGGAATGATGGCCCACGCTTAAAAGCCATTGATGAAGAGCTTCAGGCTCTTGATCTGGCACCAAAGGAACTGGGTAAAGGCCGCAATGTCTGGTATTGCATGGGCTATATTCTGGCCTCAAACAAAGCCGAATCCGTGGCCTTACACGATTGCGATATTATTACCTATAACCGTGACCTACTGGCTCGCCTGATTTACCCGGTAGCCAACCCACAGTTTAACTATGAGTTCTGTAAGGGCTATTACGCCCGGGTCGCCGACGGTAAGATCAATGGCCGCGTATCACGCTTACTGGTAACTCCGCTGCTGCGCGCACTCAAGCGCACGCTGGGTGACAACGAATACATCGAATTTATGGACAGCTTCCGCTACCCGTTAGCCGGTGAGTTCTCTTTCCGTCGCGACGTGCTCAACGATATTCGTATCCCGAGTGACTGGGGTCTGGAAATTGGCGTACTGTCGGAAATGCACCGTAACTATTCGCACAACCGGTTATGTCAGGCCGATATCGCCGAGACCTACGACCATAAACACCAGGATCTATCGCTGAATAACGAACAGGGCGGTTTATCTAAAATGTCTATCGACATTACCAAAGCCCTGTTCCGTAAGTTAGCAACCCAGGGGCAGTCATTCAGTAATGAAATGTTCCGCTCGATTAAAGCCACTTACTACCGTATCGCACTGGACTTTATTGAGACCTATCACAACGATGCGGTTATGAACGGCCTGTCTCTGGACATTCACAGCGAAGAAAAAGCGGTGGAAATGTTTGCCAGTAATATTATGAAAGCCGGCCAGCATTTCCTGGAAAATCCAATGGAAACGCCATTTATTCCAAGCTGGAACCGAGTAACCAGTGCGGTACCCGACATTCTTGATCGCCTGCTCGAAGCGGTTGAAGCTGACACAGAAGAATTTAAAGGATAATCAATGACAAAACGCTGGGATTACTTACACGAAAAAATTAGTCATCATCTTCAGTTTATCTATGCAGATGTGGTAACCAGCACGCCGATTGGCGAGCTGGCCACAGAGCTGATGAACACGATCGGCCTGAACCAGGAAGATGACATAGTGATCCCCGAGCCGCACAGAAATTACTGGGATGAGCAGGATATCGTGATGATCACCTACGGTGACAGCGTGATCAACGAACATGAGTCACCCTTGTTTACGCTGTTCAGGTTTTTACATACCTACTGCAAAAACACCGTTAACAAAGTCCATATCCTGCCCTTCTTCCCGTTTAGTTCTGATGACGGCTTTTCGGTAATAAACTATTCAAGTGTAAACGAATCATTGGGTACCTGGTCAGACGTACACCGCATTGCGGCGGAATACGGCCTGATGTTTGATTTGGTAATTAATCACTGCTCCTCGCGCAGTATGTGGTTCGACAACTTTATCAAAGGCGAAGGCCCGGGCAGCGACTTCTTTTTAACTGCCGATCCCACGGCAGATTTAACCGATGTGACGCGCCCGCGCACCAGCCCGTTACTGCGTGAAACAGAAACGGCAAACGGCACCCAACACGTGTGGTGTACATTCAGCCATGACCAGGTGGATTTTGACTTTAGAAATCCCAAGGTACTGATCACCTTTATTCAAATCATCAAGCATTACATTGATAACGGCGCCAAGTTATTCCGCCTGGATGCGGTGGCCTTTTTATGGAAAATCATTGGCACTAAATGTATAAACCTGCCGCAAACCCATGAAGTAATCCGCCTGATGAGAACGCTGATTGAGCATGTGGATCCCAGTATTATTATTATTACTGAGACCAACATTCCCAATCGCGAGAACCTGACCTATTTTGGTAACGCTAACGAAGCCCACGCGATTTATAACTTCTCGCTGCCGCCGCTGTTGGTGAATACCATGGTCACCGGTGACTGTACTTACCTTAAGAGCTGGATGATGAGTATGCCACCAGCGCAGAACGGTACCACCTACTTTAACTTTATTGCCTCCCACGACGGGATTGGGTTACGCCCGGCAGAAGGCCTGCTGAGCGACGAGGAGATTGGTACGCTGGTGCAGTCGATGCAAAACTTTGGTGGCCGCATTTCGTGGCGTTCCAGTGAGCATGGCCAGCAAAAACCTTACGAAATCAACATTACGTTGTTTGATGCCATGCAAGGCACGGTAAAAGGCCCGGATAAATTCCAGGTCGACCGTTTCCTGTGTGCTCACGCAATGATGCTTGGTATGGAAGGTATTCCAGGGCTGTATATTCACAGCCTACTGGGTACTTCCAACGACTACGATAAAGTGGCGAATACCGGCCAGAACCGTTCGATTAACCGCAAACGCTGGGATTACTCTGAACTGGAATCACAGCTGGACTCACCTTATTCGCAACATCATAAGGTGCTAACACGGTTGTCGCAGTTGATCCGCATCCGTAAGGCACAGGAAGCTTTCCACCCTAATGCTACGCAGTTTACCTTACAGCTGGGCCCATCACTGTTTGGTTACTGGCGTCAGAGCCTGAATCGCAGACAAAGCATTTTCTGTATTTCTAACGTGACAGATGAAGAACAATCTATTTTGTTATCCGATCTGAATCTGATTGGCACCGACAACTGGATTGATTTGATCACCCGCGACCAGATAGAAGATGTATTGGGCTTTGTGCAATTAAAGCCATACCAAACGGTTTGGCTCAGCAACATGGATTACGAAGAATACCGTAAAAGCCAATAACTAATGAAGGGCTCCTCAGGGAGCCTTTTTAATGCTCGGCGAAAACCACCTGGACTTGATGACAGCGTACAGGGGCATGACTATAAGTAAAATATTGACAGACAGTATGAATAAAAACAGAGTTGGCGAGGACTCATACAATGAATGCGAAACATGGTCTCAAGCGCGTACGGACGTCTGCCATTGCCTGATTTAGGATAAAAGGGTCAATCACTTCCAGCAGTTGAGGCCACGGCAGCAGGTTATCCATTCTGGATAAGAATAGCTCTTTACAGGTCTGGCGGCGCTTGCTGGAAAACTCACTATCGGCAAAAGTTAACTGTTGGCTCATGGGCGGTAATGGCTGTGATTTACTATGCAGCTATGATCTCACATCGGGGACTTATTCGCATCTTCCCTACTTGCGGCATAAATACTCCGTTTCAAACAGCTATTAAGTCATCACCGATTGGTTTTTCCCTAACCGCTTCGCTTTGTACAGATTGCTGTCGGCACTTTTAAATGCGCTGCTTAACACGCCTTTTCGGGTTGTCACATCCGATACGTTTAGTGAATCAAGTACACTTGCTACACCTACGCTTATGGTAACGCTTAGTGGTTCGTCTACACCCGGTAACTGATATTTGTCGGCGCTTATACTGGTTACCAGGCGGCGGGATAGCTCTTCTGCCGATTGCTTATTTTGTAATGCTGCATAAATCACAAACTCTTCGCCGCCAAAGCGGGCAATCATATCTTCTTCCCGCAGCGCTTCTTTTAGTCGGGCTGCCACATTTTGCAGGATCAAATCGCCGGCGTGATGGCCATACTTATCATTTATTCGCTTAAAGTCGTCGATGTCCACTATCAGGATATAACCCTGTAATTGCCGTTTATCGGCAATGCGACGCTCAAAACCCCGCCGGTTAAGTACCTGGGTTAAAAAGTCTATCTGAGCTTCCTGAACCTGGGTTTCGAGTATAGCGCGGTGACGCTTACCTTTGATGATCGACAACACGTACAGACCACCCAGAAAAACCAGATTAATAAACAGCACCATGGCCAGCATGGTAGCGTGGATGGCGATGGGTCGCCATACAGAGTCTGCGTTAGTGCTAAATGACATCAGGCCAGCGCTTAAAAGTACTACCCACCGGCTCATAATGTTTTCCCGTGTAAACCAAGGTAAGTATCAAAAATTAACGCTAACAGAGAAAAATACAGCACTGAAAGTGTCCCTACCGCTATAACAGGCCCGGTAAGTTTAAGCGGAATGCTGAACATCAATATGCACTTGGCCAACAATAAATGAGCCCAACCTGCGCAAATTAACAACATAAAAACCTGTCGGCGGCTCAGCGCTTCGATGTTTTTATGGTAGGTGTAAAGGCCAGCACTAAAAATGAGCAGTGATACGGCGCTGTAACCGCCCAGAAACATTGCGGTGTTACCAGCTTCAGCTGATAGGCTGATTAGCCAGAAATCCGGCAGCGCTAACATGCTAATCACGTCCAGCGTAGTGAGTATCTGTATCAGTTGATCATAGTGGATAGAGGTCACATTGTTTTCATCTGCCAGAGCGAGAAAGCGCACAAAAGCAATAATGATAAAAACCGAAAAAACTGCCCAAAGCCAGAGCATTAACCGGTAGAGGTGTGGATAAGAAAATAAAGACAACAACTTTAGTTTGGTTAACAAACCCGCCTTCCTGGCTTCAAGTTACTTTTACTATAACTAAAGTACTATTTTTCGTCACAATGTCAATGTATCATCCACGTAGCTAAACACCCCACCGTGCCTGAAAGTTTAAACCTGTAGGCATTGGCAACATTTTGCTATAAATTACTAACTGGTAATTCGGGAGATCATCATGAGCACGTTTACTTTAAGCCCCTCAACTCAGCTATCATTCAAACATGTCGCCGCAGCTACGCTTGGGTTATTGCTCATCCCTTTTATTGCAGGCCTGTTTACCGCACAGGTTAACTGGTCGGTATCAGACTTCGTGGTAATGGGCAGCCTGCTATTTATCACCGGCAGTGCCTTATTGGTTACTTATCGATACGTATCACGTCCGGCACGATTTATCGCAGCCAGCCTCGTGTTGCTCGCGTTTCTTTATCTCTGGGTTGAACTGTCAGTAGGTGTTTTCTTCAACCTTGGCAGCTAGTTAATTTATTCCAACGGCTAGTCAATATTTATCAAACCGAATGACTATTGATTGTCTATGGTGCTAGTCGTTCTGACGTCGGTGGTCCGCTTACCATGTTAGCCCTGTTTTCCTGTCCTGAATCCCGCAAATTGTTGGTTTACTCGAAATAAATCACCTCGCGCATAGCGAACCAGCACTTATCTGTTAGACTCTAAACCATGCACTTTCCTGTTATCTTTGCTAATCAGCCACAATTAGCCAACGAGGCCTATGCAGACACCCACCAAATCAATCCGGCAACGCTGGCTTACTGTTGAAGTTATATTAATTACCGCTGTTGCCTATTTTCTGCTGGGTTATATCGGTCAGTTAATGGCGGTGCCACCAGGTTTTGCTACCATTATCTGGCCTGCCGCTGGCCTCGCCCTGGCCGCAGTCTTAGCCTTTGGCCAACGCGCATTACCGGGTGTATTTATCGGTGCCTTTAGTATCAGTGTCTACATTCGAATAAGCAGCGGCACTGAAATTTATTATTGGCTGATACCAATCCTCTTGGCGCTTTATGCAACGTTACAGGCCCATGTTGGATATTTACTGGTGCGGCGGTTTGTTGGCTTACCCATGACCTACCGTAAGCCCGCGGTGATTTTTCGATTCTTGTTTATTACCGCTGTGCTGAGCACGCTGGTAGGCTGTACCTTAAGCGTACTGTTACTGCTGCAACAAGGCATCATCAGCGAGGAGAACCTGCTGTCTACCTGGTTAAGTTGGTGGACGGGCGATGCCATCGGGGTTATTTTCACCCTGCCCTGGCTCTTATCCTTGTTTCCCCGCCTTGCGGTTACACCTTTTCCCCGCAGTCGCTTTACTATTGCATCACTGGCTGGGTTTACATTGTCTGCTGCCGTATTATGTACACTGGCCATCAACGAAGAGCGCAACAAGCAAACCGCCGAGTTTAATAACGATGCGAGTACTCTGGCCAATAATCTGGAAGCCAGTGTCAGCAATGCGACTAACATCCTGTACTCGGTTGCTGGTCTGGTAAAGGCCGAACCCAATCTAACGCCTACGCAATTTCGCCGCTTTACCGCCAGAATTCTTGATGAAAACCCGGTTTTACAGGGGTTATCCTGGAATATCCGAGTAAGTGGCGATAACGTTCACCAGCTTCAGGCCCGGCTTCAACGTAGCTATTCGACAGAGAACCCCAGCCACAAATTTGCCATCACTGAGCGTAATGCTAACGGCGAGCTTATCCCCTTTGCGCAGCGCCCTTTGCATGTTGTGGTGAGCTTTATTGAGCCTTTTGCAAACAACATAAAAGCCCTGGGTTACGATGTGTACTCGCAGGCGTCCCGCAAAGAAGCCCTAAAGGTTGCCTGGGAAACCGAACAGATCTACCCCACTCCCCCTATCATGCTGGTACAGGACGACAGCCAGCAAGCTGGAGTATTACTGTTTCTGCCAGTTAAATCTGAGCAGCAAAATAGCTTGCAAAACGGTTATGCCACCGGCGTTATTCGCGCGCAGGATTTGGCGTCACTGGCTTTTAGCAAGGCAGCAAATAACAAAGCGATCTTGTTGATGGATCCCATGGCCGGTATCGAGTCCGGCATCCTGTACAGTAAAAACCTGACCGCTGCGCAGCAACAGCGGTTATCTTCCGCCAGTGTTGATGAGCAACAGCTTAGCGAGGAATTTCCCCTGCTTAATCGCTACGAAATATCGCTGGGGGCCAGAAGCTGGGTACTGTATATCGCCAACGAAAGTATCTTTATCTATCAACCCTGGGGAGTACATTTGTTACTCGCCAGTGCCACTTTGTTTGCAGGTCTGCTTGGCTGGTTTATGATCATCGTGGCCGGCTACACCGATGAAATAGAATTTGAAGTAGATAAACGTACCAAAGAGCTCTCGCTTACTAACCAGCGCCTGGTCCTCTCAGAACAAAGACAAAACGAAGCTATGCAACAGGCCGAGAAATCAAACCGCGCCAAGAGTGAATTTCTGGCCAACATGAGTCATGAGATCAGAACACCCATGAATGCCATTCTGGGCCTTAGCCGGCTTGGCCTTAAAGATCACACGCCGGATCAGGCGAAAGACCGGTTTAACAAAATCCACCAGGCAGGCGAACTGCTGCTGAGTATCATCAACGATATTCTCGATTTTTCTAAAATTGAGGCTAATAAGATGAATCTCGAGTCGGTAACTTTCTCGCTGCGTGAAATTATCGGTCAACTCGATGATTTATTCCGTGGTCAGGCGGAAAGCAAAGGGCTTAGTTTCTCCTGCCGCTTTGGCAAAATCTCCCAGGCGTACTTTGTGGGCGATTCTTTGCGTATTAAACAGGTACTGGCCAACCTGTTGAGTAATGCCATTAAGTTTACTCACGAGGGAAGCGTTACCATGATGGTCGAGCAACAGGAAGACAGTAATGGTAATAACCTGCTTTGCTGCCATATTCAGGACTCAGGGATCGGAATGAGTCCGGAATTACAGGCGGTATTATTTGAGGCCTTTACTCAGGCCGACTCGTCCACCAGCCGGGTTTATGGCGGCTCCGGGCTGGGAATGACCATCAGCCATCGCCTGACCACCGCCATGGGAGGTGAGTTAAATGTGAGCAGCGAGTTAGGCAAAGGCTCCGAGTTTACCTTTACCGTGCCGGTTACTGTAGCAACTACCGAACAACGGGATCATTACCATAACCTTACCAGTAGTACCCCGGAAGTGGAACTGCCGGGGCCTGCAAACATTCTGGTGGTGGAGGACAACCTCATTAATCAGGAAGTCATAAAAGAACAGCTCACTGGCCTGGGTATCAATATCACCCTTGCAAATAACGGTCAGGAAGCCGTCGATGAAGTACGCGAGAAAACCTTTGATATTGTATTAATGGATGTACAGATGCCGGTGATGGACGGCTACACCGCTACCCGTGAGATCCGCCAGCTGGGCAATGCGGTGCCAATTATCGCCCTCACTGCCGCCGCCATGTTTGAAGACAAACAAAAAGCGCTTGCTTCGGGCATGAACGACCACTTAAGCAAACCTTTTAAAGAAGCCGAGATCCTGGCCATCATAAGCAAATGGTATAACCACTCCGCCAATGAATGAAAGCGCGCGGAAGCATGCATGTAAAACTCGCGCGTGATAGTGCTATACTCCGCAGCAAATTTTGTTGAGTCAGTGCCTTATGTCAAATTCTCCCTGGTTATCATTATCCGATGCAATCGCTACCATGCTCAGTCAGACGCAACCGGTAAGCGTTAGCGAAAAAGCAGATGTAAAAGCGGCCGTTGGCCGGGTACTGGCCACTCCGGTAGTCGCTTCTATTAACGTGCCTCCCTGCAATAACTCTGCGATGGATGGTTATGCGCTTAAAAACAGCGATGGCAAGGCGGGTAATACGCTCGAGGTAGTCGGTGTCGTTTTTGCTGGTGACAGTCAGTCGCCAACAGTATTACCCGGCCAGTGTGTGCGTATTATGACCGGTGCCCCTATTCCGGCCGACTGTGACGCGGTGATCATTCAGGAAAATGTTAGCCGGGAAGACGACACCATTACATTGCAAACCGATACCGCCGAACTGGCCAATATTCGTGAGACCGGCAGCGATATCGCCCGGGGTGACCAGTTGTTTGATACCGGGCATCGCTTAACGGCCACCGACACCATGTTATTGAGCTCACTGGGCCTCGCTTCAGTAGACGTTTATCGTCAGCTTACTATTGGCCTGCTTGCCACCGGCGATGAATTAGTCGAAGCCGGTAACCCACTTGCCACCGGCCAGATTTACGAGTCAAACCGCACCGGTGTAGCCGCTTTATTGCAAAACTGGCAGGTACAAATTAACAATTTTGGGATTGTGGCAGATGAACCGGAAACCCTGAAGCAGGTTTTGCAGGAGGCACAGCAAAGCTGTGATGTGATCATCTCTAGCGGCGGTGTATCAGTGGGCGATGCTGATTTTGTTAAACCCGTGCTCGATGAACTCGGCGAGATTGGCTTTTGGAAAGTCGCCATCAAACCGGGTAAACCCTTTGCATTTGGCCGCTTAGGCAACGCGGTATTCTGCGGCCTGCCGGGTAATCCGGTTTCGGCCTGCGTTACTACCGAACAATTAGTGGTACCGGTGATCCGCCATTTGCAGGGCGAAACCGGTTTGGGTAACGGCCATCGCCTCACCCTCAAAGCACAAATTACCCGCGATATTAAACGTCGCGCCGGACGGCTGGATTTCCAGCGCGCGATGTTCAGCCAGAATGCAGATGGCACGCTTATCGTTACGCCACTGGCCAAACAAAGTTCCGGGGTGATGACCAGCTTTAGCAAGGCAAACTGCTACATGCTGATCCCGGCCGAAGCTGATGGGCTGAAGACCGGCGACTGGGTAGAGATCCAGCCTTTTTCTATTGCCGGTAAACTGGGCTAATGATGGTAATATCGCCACGTACGGCGCTGGAAAGCCGCCGCCTTATTAAACTGGCCTGGCCGTTACTGATTGCGCAAATTACGCAAATGCTGATGGGCGTTAGCGATACGATTATCGCCGGGCGCTACAGCGCCGTAGACATGGCCGCAGTAGCGCTGGGATTCAGTATTTCTATCCCTATCATGAGCTTTATCCAGGGTATTGCACTGGCGATCCCGCCGCTTATCGCCCGCTTACACGGCGCTAAAAGCACCGATGATGTGGCTAATGCCACCCAGCAAGCCGGCTATTTGCTGTTACTTGTGAGTATTGTGCCGTTGTTTGGCGCGTTTTACGCCAGAAGTATTGTGAACTTGTTTCCCATGGAAGCCAATCTTGCCGGGATCACGGCCGAGTATGTGTACTACGTGTTTCTGGCATTTCCGGCCTTTGCGCTGTATCAATGGTCACGTAATTACTGTGAAGCGCTGGGCCACACTAAACCCAGTATGATCATTACGGTTATTGGTCTGGCGGTAAATATCGCTGGAAACTTCCTGTTTGTTTACGGCGGCTTTGGTATCGAAGCCATGGGCGGTGCGGGTTGTGGTGTCGCCACGGCGCTGGTGTTTGTAGCAATGGCCATCGCTACCTTAATTTATATTACGCTGGCGCCCCGGTTGCGCCGTTATCAGTTATTTGTTCACTGGCATAAACCGCACTGGCGCACCATTTCACAAACGTTTCGGCTTGGTCTGCCGATCGCCATGACGGTATTGTTTGAGGTGACGTTGTTTGCGGTGATAGCGCTGTTGCTGGCCCCGTTTGGCGCCAACATTGTGGCTGCCCATCAAATTGCCCTAAACTTTTCGGCGTTAATGTTTATGTTTCCGCTTAGTATGGGCATGGCTATTTCCATTCGTGTCAGTTACCGGCTGGGTCAGCACCGAATTCGCCAGGCTCGTGTGGCAGTAAAAAGTGCTATTGTCATTGGTCTGAGCGTGGCCTGTTTAACCGCTACCTTTACGCTATTGGCCAAAGGACTGATCATCAGCCTTTATACCAGTAACGAGGCGGTATTTGCTATCTCATCACAGCTGTTAATATACGCAGCTTTGTTCCAGTTTTCTGATGCCATACAGGTAATTTCTGCCAACGCTTTGCGGGGCTACAAAGACACAACAGCCATGTTCTATATTACCTTTTGTGCCTACTGGCTGATTGGGCTGCCCATTGGCGTCATTTTAGGTCGCACAGACTGGCTCAGCAGCGAACCCATGGCAGCCGATGGCTTCTGGATAGGTATTATTGCCGGCTTGACCAGCGCCGCTATTATGCTCGGCTACCGCCTGTACATTGTGCAAAAAAGGCTCGAATGCTCCCCGGCTTAAGGTGAAACAGAGGGGCAACAGGCTAATCTGAATTGCACGCCGGACATTATTACGTAATCATATATGCAGATTCACATGGGAGTGGTGTATGGAAGATCTTTTCCTGCTGCGGTATTTTCTGGCAGGCTTTTTTACGTTTGTTGCTGTGTTTTACACCGCACTCATCCTGTATAAAAAGCGCTCTCACCAACCCGTTGTTACCATGGGACCCACTTACAGCTGCCATTGGTGGAACCACCTCGCATTCAGAGTCTTTCGCGCCACCATCTGGCTGGTATCGGTTGTGGTTGCCTTCCAGCCAGTGGCATTTGAGTATCTGGTGCCTTTCGAATGGCTGCTCATAGTGCCATTGCAATGGTCTGGGGCTGGCTTTTTGCTGGTTGGTTTTGCACTTGCCGTGGGCGCCAATTTCTCACTGGGTAAGCAATGGCGCAGTGGCATTGTTAACCATCACGACCACGCCCTGATTGAGCAGGGTTTGTATAGCATCAGCCGTAATCCTGGCTATATCGGCGTTGCCATTGCTCAGGTTGGCTTTTTTATGGCTTTACCTAGCCTGTTTAGCTTGGTTTGCCTGCTGGTTGGACTGGCAGCGCTGCGCAAGCAAACTCATTTAGAGGAAGATTTTTTAAATGCCCGCTACCAAGACCGTTATCTGGCTTACCAACAACTGGTACCGCGCTGGCTGTAACCTGTGATCGACTTGATTCCGGTTCTGATTTACTTTTTTGCAGTTATCGACCCCATCGGTACCCTGCCGGTGTTTATAGCTGCCACCAAACAGCATACGCCGGTGCAGCGCCGCCTTATCGCACTCATGGCATTTGTGGCCTCCAGTGTCATCCTGCTGTTTTTTATTGTCGCTGGTGAAATCATTTTAACCGCCATGCATATACCGTTAGCGGCGTTTCAGGTAGCCGACGGTATTGTGCTGTTTATTTTTGCGCTAACCATGATTTTTGGCGAAAGCAAACCCGAGCAGGAAATTAAAATGGCGGCCACCATTCGTGAAACTGCCGTGTTTCCCATTGCCGTGCCATCGATTGCCAGTCCCGGAGCCATGCTGGCGGCGGTACTACTCACTAAAAATAACGTGTACACGCTATGGGAACAGGCTCAGACGGCCGCCATGATGATGATAGTATTGTTGATTACCCTGGTTCTAATGCTGGCATCATCAATTATTATCCGGCTTATTGGCAGCGCCGGTGCCAGTATCATCAGCCGTGTGATGGGATTTATTCTGGCCTCATTGGCTACCACCAATATTCTGGCCGGGATCAGTGATTACTTTGGTCTGAGTGTGGCCGCTGTTAGTTAGTGATAGCGCTGATGGCCGTGACGGTCGATATGGTGATGCACCGCTTCGTGCTCTGACCGAGCCTTGTGATCGGGTTCAGTGTCTGGCCTGGCCGGCTCCGCAGGCCCTTCGGGATAACGGGCCTGACGCCATAAATCACCAATTAACGGATCGTCCCGCTCAGGTTCATCATCCTGCCACTGATAGTGTTTTTCGGCCAGTTTAGGATCCTGGCGCCAGAAAATCAGTGCTGCCACTACGCCACCTAACGCCCCAAAGAAATGGGCTTCGTAAGAAATGCCGGGATCGCGCGGGAAAATTGACATGATCATACCGCCGTACATAAAAAAGGCGATCATCATCAGCGCTACCGAACGCTTGTCTTTGCGCAGCAAGCTCACCGTAAATAAAAAGAAAAACAAACCATGGCTTACGCCACTGGCGCCTAAATGCACGGACTCCCGGCCAAATAGCCACACTCCGATACCTGAGCCCAGCCAGGCAAAAAGCAGCACGTTTAAACGAGAATTGGGGTAACCGTAACGCAACATAGCCCCCAGTACGATAAGCGGCAGGGTGTTATTAAACAGATGCTCATAAGAGCCATGTACCAGCGCTGAGGTGACTACCCCGTACAACCGGCTCCAGTCATGGGGGATCACGCCCAGTACATTTAACGGCAGATCAAACAGCACGCCTGCCGACTGGATTACCCAGAGCAGCGCAACGGCTATCACCACCGGCAGGATGGCGGAGCTTAATGCATAGTTTGATTTGGCTTGATTCATTACCCAGATATAAGGCTGGGTTCAGATAAATCAATCGAGCTTATGCCAATCAGCCGGATAATCGATGTCAGTCAGCGAGTTTACTCGTTGGCTCTGAATGCAGTCTGGAGACACTAACGCCAGCTTTCTGAGATACTTACCTGCACCGCTATCGCCTTGTAGCTGGTTTAGCACCGTCAGTGATTGAGGTGGAAATATAACTGGCGGGCCAATGATCCCCTGACAGTTTGTAGCGGTGATCACCGGGTTGCTGGCATAGTCTGTTATCAGTGAGCTAATTAATGTGGCACTGATACCGGCCTGATCGCCAAGCCCAATCATTAGTCCATCGTAACCTGTTAAATCAATCGCTGCTGCCGCTCGCACACTCGCAGCCATTCCTTCCTGCCAGTCGTCTACATACTGGTGGGTAACGCCGCTGGGCAGATTTTCACTGATAGCGTTGTGCCAATAGCCGGTAAGCACTGTGATGTCTGTGATGCCTGCTTTTTGATATTCACTGATGACATGGTGAAGCAATGGTTGCTGACTGGCCGGGTGCACTGCGAGCAACTTGTTGTCGCCATAACGGCGGGCACAGCCCGCGGCTAACAGTGCCAGTCGCAGGGTCATGCTTGCTCCGGGCTGGTTGGCTCCGGCGCATGATGTTCGCTGATTAACTGTGGGATTGGTACAGCACCCGGCGGACGATACAACACCAGGGTTTCAGCAATTTTATCCTGAATGGTCTGGCGATTAGGATCCCAGAATATCTGTAAAAAGCCCAGTAAACCGGTGGCTATGCCAGCGGTATAACCACCATAGCGGCCAAAACTTTCAAATAAATTCAGCGGGCTGCCATCAAGCTTTACAACTTTGATGCGCATAATACGTTTACCTATGGTGTGGCCGCGCCACCACGCAGTGAGCACACTGTAATACAGCGCTGCCCAGCCAAAACCAAGACCAAGATCTTTAATTATGCCATCTACCCAACTGATCAGGCTGTTGGTTTTCTCTGTGTCGTTATCTTTTCCCAGGCCAAGTTTTAACACCGGTTCGTCTACTGGCTCAGCCACTTTCTCTGGCGTTGGCGAAGTTTCTGCCTGGTCGGGGTCTATTACTCCCATTGAACCTGCGCTCAGCCCTGCCCTGATGGCCGCCTGCACTTCGTCGTTCACCGCTTCACTGTCTGCATTGGAAGCCTTGCTCTGAGTAAACTCGGCCACAAACAGCTCGCGTAATTCGTTTTGTTGCGCTTCGGTCAGATCCTTATCGGCGATAAACCCATCAAACACGGCGATAGCCTCTTGCTCGCTATCGCCGGTGGTGCCGTAAGCCTCACCAAAGCCTGCGGCGACTTCGCTGTAACAGCTAAACTCGCCCTCACAGCTTTGCCAGGCATATTTTTGTGCGATTCTAAGGCCGGAAGACACCAACGCCGAATCGCGCGGGATCTCCTTGATGGGCGGTGCTGAGTTATAAGACTCAACAATCACATAGGTCACAAAAAACAATAAGCAAGCCGCGCTCAGGCGCAGCATCTTGCGAGCAAAGCCACGTTTATTCTCGCCTTCTGCAAGGTGTTTACCGGCCCGGAAAAACGTAATCGCCACAAAGAACGCCAGCACCAGCGCGTGGGCCGTACTTAACAACACCACAAGTCCGGCATCAATGCACTGGGCAATCAAACGTCGCATGGGCGATGCCAGCGGCTGGCCGAGCAGTTCATCGGCCACACCAAAGGCATACGGCGTAACAATTTCGCGGGTTTCCTTAGCGCTTAACGCCTCCGGCGCTTCGCTTTGCTGTTTGCTGTTGTCAGGTAATTGTTCTGATGCTTCGACTGTCATGTCACGATTTCCCTGTTATTGTTATTCTATTTATACCCTTGTTGCCTCGATGAGCAACATTCAAATTGTTACTTTTTTTGTAATGCCGAAATGCCGTCAGATAAACCCTGCAAGGTTAACGGAAACATCTTGTCTGCCATTAATTCTTTGATCAGCGCCACCGACTGATAATACTCCCAGTATTGCTGCGGCTGCGGGTTGAGCCAGATGCAGTGACTAAAATGACTGGTAATCCGGTTTAACCAGGTCGCCCCCGGCTCCTCATTCCAGTGTTCAACGCTGCCGCCGGGGTAAGCAATTTCGTAAGGCCCCATGGTGGCATCACCAACAAATATCACCTTACAGTCCGGGCCGTATTTGTGAATGACATTCCACACATCCATGCGCTCATTATCGCGCCGTGCGTTATCTTTCCACACCGATTCATACACACAGTTATGAAAATAGTAGTAATCGAGGTATTTAAACTCGGCGTGAACGGCCGAGAACAGCTCCTCAACGCCTTTGATATAACTGTCCATGGAACCGCCTATATCAAAGAACATTAACACCTTAACGGCGTTGTGCCGTTCCGGGCGCATATGGATATCTAGCAGGCCTCCCTGCTTTGCCGTGTTGGAAATGGTGGAGGATATGTCTAATTCCTCACTGGCTGCGCCGCGGGCGAACTGGCGTAACTTGCGAAGTGCCATTTTAAGGTTACGCGTACCCAGCTCTGCATTGCCATCGAGATTCTTAAATTCCCTTTTATCCCAGACCTTTACAGCTGAAAAGCGGCGATTACCGTCTTGCCCGATACATAGCCTTCGGGGTTATCTCCATAGGCTCCAAACGGGCTCGTACCACCGGTACCAACCCATTTATTACCGCCCGCGTGGCGCTTTTTCTGCTCATCGAGTCGCTCACGAAGCTTTTTCATCAGCTCATCAAGGCCGCCTTCCTGGCGTAACTTTTCCCGCTCTTCGGCCGATAAGCGTTTTTCAAATTCCTTGCGCAGCCACTCCTCGTCGATGGTATCACCAAACAAGTCGATGGCTTCCACCCCTTCAAAGTAACTGGCAAATGCGCGGTCGTATTTGTCGAACTGGGACTCATCTTTAACCAGCGTAATACGCGCCAGATGATAAAAGGCCGCCACATCGGCAAAGATAACCTGTTGCTCCAGTGCCCGGATTAAATCCAACAGCTCGCGCAGGCTGGTTTTTACTCCGTAGCGTCTGAGCGTAAAGAAAAAATCAACCAGCATTAGCGACGTGCCATAAAAACCAGTTTTTCGAACAGGTGAATATCCTGCTCGTTTTTAAGCAAAGCGCCATACAACGGCGGAATACTGGTTTTACCCTCTTTGTCCTGCAGCGCCTCTGGCGGAATATCTTCGGCCACCAGCAATTTCAGCCAGTCAATCAGCTCAGAGGTAGAAGGCTTTTTCTTAAGGCCCGGAATATCCCGTAGTTTAAAGAACGACGTTAACGCTTCCTCTAACAGGCGTGATTTAATCTTAGGAAAATGCACTTCCACAATCTGGCGCATTTCATCTGGCGTTGGAAACTTAATGTAATGGAAGAAACAACGCCGCAGGAACGCGTCAGGCAATTCTTTTTCATTATTGGAGGTAATCACCACAATGGGCCGGATAGCCGCTTTAATGCGCTGCTGGGTTTCGTATACGTAGAATTCCATCTTATCCAGCTCAAGCAGCAAGTCGTTGGGAAACTCAATATCGGCTTTGTCTATTTCGTCAATCAGCAACACCGGACGTTTTTCGGCCTCAAAGGCTTCCCACAATTTACCTTTTACAATGTAATTACCGATGTCGTGCACCCGATCATCGCCTAGCTGCGAGTCACGCAGACGCGACACCGCATCATATTCGTACAGGCCCTGCTGTGCTTTGGTGGTAGATTTTATATGCCACTGAATTAAATCTGTGCCTAAGCTTGCCGCCAGTTCCTCGGCCAGCAAGGTTTTGCCCGTTCCCGGCTCGCCTTTGATTAACAGGGGTCGTTCGAGGGTAATCGCCGCATTTACTGCCAGTTGCAGGTCATTGCTGGCGATATAACTGTCGGTGCCTTGAAATGCCATTAGGATCCTTATTTCGTTTAACCATTAAAATAACCATATCATATAGCAAAAATCACTTTGCATTTTATGACTTAATAACAATGATATAAGGGTAACCAAATAAGCTCCACCAATAATCTCTGTGAGATTTGTCAGCCTGAACAAAAGCGCGCTGGAGCCAAGACAAACAAAAGGAATAACCATGCAAGTATTTGAAGATAATTCACTGGCCATTGGTAATACGCCACTCGTGAAGCTAAAGCGCGTGACTGGCGGTAACGTATACGCAAAAATTGAATCCCGTAACCCAAGTTTCTCGGTTAAGTGCCGTATTGGCGCTAACATGATTTGGGATGCCGAAAAACGCGGTGTTCTCACCGAAGGCAAAGAAATTGTTGAGCCAACCAGTGGTAACACCGGTATTGCGCTGGCATTCGTCGCCGCGGCCCGTGGTTATAAAATCACCCTGACCATGCCTTCAAGCATGAGCCTTGAACGCCGTAAGCTGCTTAAAGCCCTGGGTGCTAACCTGGTACTTACCGAAGCGCCTAAAGGCATGAAAGGTGCCGTTGCCGCCGCGCAGGAAATTGTTGATTCCAACCCGGATAAGTACGTATTACTGCAACAGTTTGAAAACCCGGCCAACCCGGAAATTCACGAAAAAACCACCGGCCCGGAGATCTGGGAAGCCACCGACGGTAAAGTTGACGCGTTTGTAGCAGGCGTAGGTACCGGCGGTACTATTACCGGTGTTAGCCGTTACATCAAGAACACTCAGGGTAAAGCAATTACCTCTGTAGCGGTAGAGCCGACTGACTCACCGGTTATCACGCAGGCGAAAGCTGGTGAAGAACTGACGCCAGGACCACACAAAATTCAAGGTATCGGTGCCGGCTTTATCCCGGGTAACCTCGACCTTGATCTGGTAGATGAAGTAGAACAGGTCAGCAACGATGAGTGTATGGAAATGGCCCACCGCCTGATGAAAGAAGAAGGTATCCTGGCGGGTATCTCTTCTGGTGCAGCCGTGGTTGCCGCTAAGCGTTTTGCTGAGCGCCCTGAAAACAAAGACAAGATAGTGGTAGTGCTGCTTGCCAGTGGTACCGAGCGTTATCTGTCCAGCCCACTATTCGCTGGCGCCTTTGGCGATCAGGAAGAAGTACAGTAATCGATTATTGAGTAATCAATCAGAAACGGGGCCGCTTGGCCCCGTTTTTATATCTGTTTGCCAAATAAATAGACTAAAGTTACAGTAACGCACTGATTAATACCGGTGGTTATAGTTATGCCGTTACGCTTTCGTTTATTTATTTTCTCTTTTATTGCTATCTTCCTGCTCAGCGCCTGCGAAAGAGAAGAGCGCATTGGCCGTTACGGCATGCTCGATGAAAACACCCCGGAATATACCGCGGTAATGTTTATTCGAGGCGTGTACCTGGATGAAAACCTTGACCGTGCGATTAATTTAAGTACCGAACGTATGGCCCGGATCCTGAAACGTTATCACACCCAAAACAACATTCAGCGCCATGTATTTAACCTTAAATACGATACGGTGGAAGTTACGCCACAAACCAGTCAGTCTATCGGCAGAACCGAATATGCCGACAACGCGAATGTTACGCTGTTTTTTTCTGGTCAGTATAACGGCGATAAAGTAGAAGATTTACGTACGCTGGAGCTTAAGAAAGTGAGCGGTCAGTGGAAGGTCGATAAAATTCAGGCTGATCCCTTTTTATAACTGCGATCCCGGGCTGGCCGGGACCGTAATAGTCTATCGATAATGATTAATCGGCTAAGTGCAGGATCCAGCCCACCAGCTCATTAGCCTGTTCTTTGTTGATCACCACTGAATTTGGTGGCATCGCAAAACCACTTACCTCTCCTTTCCAGTGACTGGCATAGGGGCTTGAACCATTTAATACGGTAGTTACCAGCGCTTCCTGAGCATTCTCTACGTCACTGTATTTTTTCGCCACGTCCTGCCACGCAGGGCCAATGGGCTTTAAGCCTGCCGGGCCACTGCCACCACTGGCGATTGAGTGGCAGGTAACGCAACCACTCTGGTGAGCGAGATTGATCATTTTAACGTCCTGTGACTCAGTTTCTTTTGCTGCCAAACCGTTTGCCATCAGCGCAGCACCAATTGCCATCAAAACGACTGATTTTTTCATGGGTATTTCCTCATTTTAGTCTCGTTCTGTGAACGAAAAAGCGTGTCTGGTATCAAGCATAGGTACAATGGATTTCAGCAACAATCCTCCCAAAGTACTGGTTTGAACACCGCCTGATTTAGATCAATGAATTCAGCAGAGTAAGCGGTTAATCGACCGATAAATGTAAAATACTTGTTGCAGGTATGGGTGACATAAACCATGATATTGGCCGAGTTTTAAAAAGGACACCTCAGGATATTTATCACTATGAAATTAGAATCCATTGCACTGCACCACGGCTATGAGTCTGAAGCCACTACCAAAGCAGCGGCTGTACCGATTTATCAAACCACTTCCTACACCTTTGACGATACACAGCATGGCGCTGACTTATTTGATCTTAAGGTGGCGGGCAACATTTATACCCGCATCATGAACCCCACAACGGCGGTACTGGAAGAACGCGTGGCGGCAATGGAAGGTGGTATTGGTGCGCTGGCACTGGCCTCGGGTATGGCAGCCATCACCTACGCACTGCAAGCCATCTGTGAAGTTGGTAGCAATATTGTGAGTACCAGTCAGCTTTACGGTGGTACCTATAACCTGTTTGCCCATACGTTGCCGCGCCAGGGCGTGCAGGTAAAAATGGTCTCTCACGACGATTACGATGGCTTCGACAAAGCCATTGATGAAAACACCAAAGCCGTTTTTTGTGAGTCTATCGGTAACCCCGCCGGTAATGTGGTAGATATTCAGAAACTGGCCGAAATTGCTCATAAACATGGTGTGCCGGTGATCGTTGATAACACCGTTGCTTCCCCTGTTTTGTGTCGCCCCTTTGAACTTGGCGCAGATATTGTAGTGCACAGTCTCACCAAGTACATAGGCGGCCACGGTACCAGCGTGGGCGGCATCATTGTGGACAGCGGTAAGTTTGACTGGGCTGCCAATAAAGAGCGTTTTGCCGTGCTGAATGAGCCTGATCCGTCCTATCATGGTGTGGTGTATACCGAGGCCCTTGGGCCTGCTGCCTACATTGGCCGTTGCCGGGTAGTACCACTGCGTAACACCGGCGCAGCTATCAGCCCTATGAATGCCTTTCAGATCCTGCAGGGTCTGGAAACCCTGTGCCTGCGTATGGAACGCCACTGTGAGAACGCCGAAAAGCTGGCCGCCTACCTGAGTAACCACGAAAAAGTCAGTTGGGTAAACTATGCCGGTCTGGCCGATAGCCCCTATCGTGCCACCTGCGAGAAAATCACCGGCGGTAAGGCATCAGGCATTTTAAGTTTTGGTATTGAGGGCGGCCGTGAAGCCGGCGCACAGTTTATTGATGCGCTGCAGATGATTTTGCGCCTGGTAAACATTGGCGACGCCAAGTCACTGGCCTGTCACCCAGCCACGACAACGCACCGTCAGTTAAACGAAGAAGAATTAGCCAGTGCCGGGGTAAGCGCCGATCTGGTGCGAATTTCAGTGGGCATTGAAAACATCGACGACATCATTGCCGATGTTGAACAAGCACTGAACGCCGTTAGCGTATAGAAAAAAACTGCTCATATATACTTCAGCTCGTCACTATTGTATTGGAGCCTTAATATAAGTCGGAGAAAGAACAGAATGTGTGCCCTTCTTCAGTGTTGTCATTGTCACTGGCATACATAACAAACTAGAAGAATCATCATGGATGAGGATTCAGTCGGTGCGGCACATGGGTGACGAATAACCGAAATGCCAGTGGCATTTCGCAGTATAAGGAACGACACGCCATGGATGGCGTGGCTGGGATGAATCACAGGGACGTTTGGTACGATAGACTCTACTATACTACCGGCGACTCCGGCAACGAACCGTAATCATCATTCTTTGGTAGCCGCAAACAGCAGGTGGTAAGTATTACCTCAAATAATTAACTTATTTCTAGAGTTGGTTGTTAACGCCTAAAAATAAAAAGGCCGGTAAGTGATGCTTACCGGTCTTTGTTACATCTGACGTACCTTAAAAGCGCTGTGCTATTTGCCTACTGCAACGCCTTCACGTCGCGGGTCGGCGCCGCCCACATAGCCTTTTGAGGTTACCTGTATACCGTGCAGACCACTGTTCAGGTCGACTACTTTGACTTTATGGCCAAGCGCTTCCAATGGGCCCTGCAGGGCTTCTATTGGCGTGCCTTTTTCCAGCGCAGTGTAATCGTTACGATTGGTGATCTTAGGCAGGTTAATGGCCTGCTGAATATCCAGGTTGTAGTCAATCACGCCAATCAGGGTTTGTGCCACATAGCTCACAATACGGCTACCGCCCGGTGAACCCACCAGAATTTCAAGCTCGCCCTGATCGTTAAACACCATGGTAGGACTCATGGCGCTGCGCGGACGTTTGTGTGGCTCTACCCGGTTAGGTACCGGGAAGCGGTTCATCGATGGCGAGAATGAGAAGTCGGTTAACTGGTTATTCAGCAAAAAGCCGTCAACCATAATGCCCGAACCAAACATAAACTCGATACTGGTAGTCATGGATACCGCGTTACCCTCTTTATCCACGATAACAAAGTGACTGGTATTCGGCTGTTCCAGTGAGCTACCCTGGCTGACCTGGGTAGAAAACGGTTCACCGGGGCGGGCAAAGCGCCAGGGCTTATCAACCTTAATGCTCTCGGCGCGGCGATGCAGGTAACCTTCGTTAATCAACGCCCCGTAAGGCAGATTGGTAAAGTCACTGTCGGCAATGTATTTTTCACGATCGGCATAGGCTAAGGCGCTCGCCTGCGTATACAGGTTGGCGAATTCTACACTGTCGATGGGGTATTCAGACAAATCGAAGCCTTCCAGCAGTTTAAGTACCTGAAAAACGTTAATCCCGCCTGAACTGGGTGGCGCCATGCCGCAGATTTGCTTACTACGGTACTCACCGCACACGCCGTTGCGCTCTATCGCCTTGTAATTGGCCATATCCTCAGTGGTTAACGCACCAGGGTTAATTTCTACGCCTTGCACAGCTTTAGCAATTTTTGCTGCCAGCTCGCCGGTGTACATATAATCTGCGCCCTGCTCTGCAATATTGCGCAGGGTTTTGCCTAACGCCTGATTCTTTTTCGTAGTACCAGCCTCAAGTGGCTTGCCTGCCGGGTAAAAGTAGGTTGCCGTGCTGGGAAAGGTTTTCATGCCCTTGTGGTACTGTTCGGCCATGGTGACCAGTTTTTCCAGCCGCTTGGATACCTTAAATCCCTCTTCTGAGGTATTAATGGCGTCGCGGAACAATACCGGCCAGCCGAGTTTACCAAACTGGCCGTGAGCCGTTTCTAACGCCTTGAGTGCGCCCGGTACGCCAACTGACTTACCGCCAACCACCGCATCCAGCCATTTCATGGGCTTACCGTGTTCCATAAACCAGTAGGCATTTACTCCTGCCGGGGCCATTTCGCGGCCGTCGAAAGTGTGCAGCTTTTTGGCTTTGTTATCCCAGTACAACATAAAAGCGCCACCGCCAATACCAGACGATTGTGGCTCTACCAGGGTTAACATGGCCTGCACGG
>DDJQ01000114.1 GCA_002339125.1 Alteromonadaceae bacterium UBA2620 | reverse complement strand
AGCCATCAAACTGACAAACTGGAACGTTTGTGCAGATACATAGCGCGGCCCGCAATTGGCGAGCAAAGATTGAGCCTGACCGACTCAGGAAAAGTGCATTATGAACTAAAAACACCCTACAGCAATGGCCCCGGTAACCGGATTAAACTCACGTGTTTTTCAGCCCGCTGGATTTTGTGTGTAAACTAGCCGCGCTGGTGCCACCGCCCAGATTAAATCTTACTCGTTTCCGGTGACCGGCACAGTACGGGTTATTTGCCCCGAATAGCCATGTGCGAGCAGAGGTAACCGCTTCAGGACGTGGAAAGAATAGCCCTCGTTTAGCAGAACATCTGGTTGATTCTGATAAGCCCTATCACGCGCGCAGTATGTCATGGTCACCCGGTCACCGGCGCAACGCCCGTAGCCGGCGAGTCAAAGCGTGTATTCAACACCGATATCACGCAATGCGAGGAGCGTGAGAAATTTAACGTAAAGATCATTGCTTGCATAGCCGACGCCAACGTTATCAATAAGACCTTGTCATATTTGGACAAGCAGAATTTGCCGGAAGCTGACAACGATTCTCTTATGCCGCCACTTCGAGCTTCCCCGGAAATTGCCACATTCAGCGACTATATCATTCAACACGACTTTGGTTTTGCTGGGGCGGTCATCGACGCATGAAGCACAAAGACATACCATCACTTGAACATGCAAAATGTTGAGGTCAACGCGATCCTTTTTTGGTTTTTCCGACCCTTTTTCGCTTTTCGTTTGCTCCGTCATTCCCGCGCAGGCAAGAATCCAGTGTTTTCGAGGCAATGACGTTCTGGATCTCCGCCTGCGCGAGGATGACATCCTTAAAGAAGCGCCATTCGGGGGCACCTTTTAACCTTGGCAACCAGCGGTTTGTTGATGAAATAGAAAATCGCATTGTTTTGAGCGTTGAAATGAGAGGGCGTGGGAAGCCTGGGAAAGATGAAAAAAAAGAGACTCCTTTTTCTTGGTATCAGTAAATTTTACAATCGTTGCTGTTCTGGAGGGTGGTGTACGGAAAACTATATGCTCTTAGCCCCTATTCTGCCGCAAAAATATTATTTCCCGGGGCTGGGGGTAGTCGCTGTGGTGATAACCCTCACACTGGCAGGTATTCTGATTAATGCCTATTTATTTAGCTGGTTAATTTCGTTAGGTCAGTCAGATATGCTATCGACTGTTACCATTGCCATGTCAAAATTTTTTACATAAAACTTAAAACATCAAAAAATAAACATCTAAAACATAAGCTTACATAATGGCTTACATTTTGCTTAAGTGTATTTAGGCAATGCATTTGCTCTTTTGTATAAGGAAATTTTTAAATGAAAGCAGTAACAAAAATAATCACCCCCCTTCTTCTAATTCTTTCAGCTCAAGCATACAGTACACCAGTTTATTGGACTGATTGGACGACCCGTCCAGATGCGAATAGTGCAGTTGGATCAATCAATGTCGGCGGCACCAATATAGACGTTACCTTGACTTCCACTGAAAGTCTGTATGGGTTGCAAACCGATTGTGGCACAAACTTTTGGGTATCGTATGCAGGCTCTTTTACTTCAGGAACTGCAGATAACGCGCCTACACCCTGTGAAATGGTGCAGTTTTCTGCTGGCAGTACGGTAACCGTAAGTTTCAGCGATACAGTGGAAAATCTCTACTTCGGTTTACTGAGTTGGAATGGAAACACAACCACCTTCGATACTGAAATCAGCATTGATAGTAGCGTGAGAGGCTACTATGGTGGCCCCGGCACACCTTCAATGAACGCGACTAGCACTGGGTTTACTACCACTTCAGGTTATTATGGAGAATACCATGGTCTAGTAAAGGCCGATGGTGTTTTTGATGATGTTAGTTTTACCCATTCTACTGAACATTGGCATGGTTTTACCGTAGGTATAGCTGGATTGTCTGATGAAGATGATAACAATCAAGTGGATGCAGAGGTTACTGCCCCAAGCTCAGTACTCACAATGTTGTTAGGCTCTGCACTTATAGCTGGATTTAGCCACCGCAAGCAACATAAAAACAAGGCTTAAAGCCGCTACCATTTTTACTCAATACAAGCCCAGGGTGAGCTCGTGAATATTTATTAACCAGTTGGCGGAAACTAAACGATCAGTTTGAAGATCCGGTTTAGTCGTGATCTTATACTCTCTTTTTGGGGAGTAAAACCATGTATATCGAAGCCTTCACCACCCACTTTGGGGAATTATCTGACACGCGTCAATCAGCAAAAGTGACCTATCCACTTGAGGATATTTTGTTTATCACCTTATGTGGTGTCGTCGCTGGAGCCGAAGGGTGGAGCGATATCCGGGACTATGCCGACGGTCATATTGGCTGGTTCCAACAACATGGTTACTTGCGCGATGGCGTCCCCGTTGATGACACTATTGCCCGTACCATTTCGCGTCTCGACCCAGAGCAGTTTAGAGCTTGCTTTATCAACTGGATGCAGGCTGTACATGAAAGCACCGAAGGACAATTGATTGCAATTGACGATAAAACGCTACGAAGCTCCTACCAGCGCGGTGACCGCCAATCAACGATACACATGGTCAACGCGTTTGCCTGCACCAATAAAGTCGTTTTAGGTCAGGTTAAAACCTCAGAGAAGTCGAACGAAATTACAGCAATCCCTGAGCTTATTCAGTTACTTGATGTTCAGGACACCTTGGTATCAATTGATGCTATGGGCTGCCAGACCAGCATCGCAGAGCAAATAGTCGAGCAAGGTGGTGATTACCTGTTCACACTCAAAAGTAATCAGGGCAAGCTCTGTAAAGCAGTCGAGGATGCGTTTACTGAGACACGGGAAGCACCACTTGGTGGCTTAACCTTCGAGCAAAAGCGGGGTCGCATAGAAGCCCGGACATACCATGTGTTAAGTGCTGATGAGGTGAGCAAAGCGTTCCCGCAATGGCCTGAGTTAAAGACGCTTGGCATGAGCATGAGCTTCCGCCAACAACAAGGCAAAGCACCTGAACTGACGTATCGCTACCATATCAGCTCCGCACCATTAAGTGAGAAGCAACTAGCCGAAGCAGTACGTTCTCACTGGGCTGTAGAGAACAGCTTACATTGGGTACTGGATGTCAGCATGGGTGAAGACGACTGCCAGATACACCAGAATCACGGTGCCGAAAACTGGTCGATGCTACGCCATTTAGCGCTAAACATGTTGCGGGCAGAGTCATCAAAAGGCAGCATACCCGCCAAGCAAAAACGGGCTTGGATGAAAGCCAGCTATCTAGAAGCTGTGCTAACTGCGGGTTTTAGTGGCATGATTAATTAGTGAGCACTCATGCGGTTGCCCTGAATACAAGCCGATCTGTTATAGCTGATCGGCTTTTTCCTTTTAAGGGTTAAAATAAAAATCTCATTTAAAAACCAAAGATACACCCGCCAACTTAATTTCTTTTTGGCTATGTTCGGATTAACT
>DDJQ01000060.1:3143-26904 GCA_002339125.1 Alteromonadaceae bacterium UBA2620 | reverse complement strand
GCAAACAGTCGCCTTGTCTAAATGGCACACAGACTGCTGCAAAAGTGTACAGCAAAGATCAACAGCCCCTAGCTAATCAGTCGTACTGGAAGGTTTCTGGTAGGTACTTGGTTAAATTTGTATTACTATTTTAGGGTGTGATTTTTCTAGTAACATGATGGCGGTTTTATCTTTGCGTTAGAGCAGTCAGACGAACAGTGCAAAGAGTAATGGAAAAAATTACTGCAGTATTTAAACATTCGTTATTGGTATTAACCTGGCTGGTGCTATGGCGTCTGTCGGTTTTTACTGAGTATGCTCCCCATGCCAGTATCTGGTTTCCGCCCGCTGGTTTTACGTTTACCTGTTTTCTGTTGCTCAGATGGCAGGCACTGCCTGCCATGTTTATTGCCTCTGTGTTGTCTACTGGTTGGGAAAGCCTGGTATTTAATGATCAGCGCTCGTTGGAACAGCTGCTGATTGCCGGCAGTCATTTTGCCTTGCTGCATTGCCTGGTTTACGGCGTGAGTGCCAACTTGCTGCGCGGCTCGATTGACCGGATAAGCCATCATAATTTATACGCGCCGGTGATGCGGTTTTTACTGACGGTGGCTACTGCCAGCCTGGTTATGGCAACCGCCGGCGTACTGTTATTGTTTGGCGGGCCACAACTGGAGTCGTTTTTAGCCACCAGTCTGGCCTGGTGGATTGGCGATATGTCCGGGATCCTGGTGCTGGTACCAGTTTTTATCGGTATTGTGAATCGTATCTATCCGCGCCGGGGATTGCTGTCTGCGCTCAACTTCCAGCCTAAAACCGAGAGTCGCTTTAGTTCTTTTGCCGGCAAGCTGGTACTTAGCTGGGTGCTGATGGTAGGGGTAGTCGTACTGGCAGACTATTACCAGTCGTCGGAAATTGCCTGTCTGATTTTCTTTCTGACCCTGCCACAAATGTGGATCGTTTTTACCGAGTCGCCCATTCGGATGGCTGTCAGTCTGGCTATACTCAGCTTCCTGCTGGCGCTGCTGGTAAGTATTTTAGGGGTTTCTGAACAGGCCTATATTTATCAGGTGGCTATCAATGTGATTGCCTGCAGTGCTTACTTTGCCATGTCTGTACCCGCGTTGGTGGCAGATAACCGCGAATTACATATTGAAGCCAAAACCGACTTCCTTACCAAAGCGGTTATGCGCCAGCATTTTATTGCGCTGACTGAACAACACCTTAAACAGGCTAAACGCTATGGTCACCAAACCTCGCTGTTGTTGTTCGACGTGGATAAATTTAAACAAATCAACGACCGATTTGGCCATCTGGCTGGTGACGAAGTGCTTCGCGAGCTGGCCATCCTGGTACGCAGTAAAATTCGCAGCAGTGACATCTTCGGTCGCTTCGGCGGTGACGAATTTATGCTGCTGCTACCACAAACCTCCATAGAAAATGCGTTCTCAGTGGCTGAAGCGATTCGTCAGGGAATTGCAGAGCTTACTTTTTCAGAGCCCGAACTGACTGTGTCCTGTAGTTTTGGAGTTGCCAGGGTAGATGAATGTGAAGGCTTTCAGAAGGCGTTTGATGAAGCCGACAGACAACTGCTAAAAGCTAAGCGCGAAGGGCGAAATCAGACAGCTCTGCGTTTCGCAGAGAACTAAAAAGCCCGGCTAGCATGACGCTAACCGGGCTTATACCATATATGGTATTATTACAGTTCTATACCTGCCAGGTGGAAGAAAAAGGCATATTCTTTAGCGCGCTGTTCATAACGCTTAAAGCGCCCTGATGCTCCGCCATGGCCGGCTTCCATGTTGGTGATGAACAGCAGCAGATTATCATCGGTTTTGTAATCCCGCAGTTTAGCTACCCACTTCATTGGCTCGAAGTACTGAACCTGTGAGTCATGCAAGCCAGTGGTTACAAACATGTGCGGGTAATCCTGCTTTTTCACCTGATCGTAAGGCGAGTAGGAAAGCATATACTCATACTCTGCTTTATTGGCCGGGTTACCCCATTCGGTGTACTCGCCGGTAGTCAGCGGAATACTGGCGTCACTCATGGTGGTTACCACATCCACAAAGGGCACATGGGCGGCGATTGCGGTGTACAGTTCAGGTGCCATATTGGCCACCGCGCCCATTAATAAACCACCGGCACTGCCACCTTCTGCAAACACGCGACTCGGGTCGGCATAACCTTGTTCAATCAGCCCTTTGGTCACATCAATAAAGTCGGTAAAGGTGTTCATTTTGTTGCCCATTTTACCGTCTTCATACCACTGGGTACCGAGCATCTGGCTACCACGAATATGGGCAATGGCCACTACAAAGCCCCGGTCCAGCATTGATAACCACGCGGAAACAAAGGTTGGGTCCATGGTTGAACCATACGAGCCATAACCGTATTGGAAGAGTGGGTTAGTGCCGTCCTTCTTGAAGGTCGATTTACGATAAACCAGTGAAACCGGCACTTTCTTACCGTCGCGAGCAGTGATCATAAGACGTTCTGACTGGTAGTCCGCGGCGTTAAAATCATCGCCAACCTTATTCTGCTTTTTCAGTTCGCTTTGCAGGGTTTCCAGGTTAATATCGAAGGTACTGGGCGGCGTAGTTAACGACGCGTAGTAAATTCTGACAGTATTGGTATCACTCTGGGTATTGCCGGTAAATCCTGCGGTATAAATTGGATCTTCGGTGGGGATAGTGCGTAGTGAGCCGTCTTTCAGCGACATGGCTTCAAGGCGGAGATAGCCATTTTCCTTGGCTTTAAATACCAGGTAGTCCTGCAGAACTTCGAGGCTGCTGATGTAAATGTCAGGATTATGAGCTACCACTTCCTGCCAGGCGCTGCGGTCCTGGGTGCTATCGGCAGCAACTTTCATAATGCGGTAGTTATCCGCCTGCCAGTTGGTCAGCACATAATAATCATCGCCATGTTTTTCGATGGAATACTCATGGTCCTGCTCGATGGGGTAAAATGGCGTTGGGGTGGCCTCAGCATTGTTGGCATCAATTAGCGTTACGCCAGACATGTCGGTGTTGCTGTGATTAATGAAGATCACTTCCCCATCTTTACTTTTCCCTAATGAGGTATAGAAAGTAGTGTCGGTTTCTTCATAAACCAGTTCGTCATCAGCCTGATCAGTCCCCAGGGTATGACGGAAAACCTGCGAGCCCAGCAGAGTTTGCTTATCACGCTTGATGTAATACAGGGTCTGGTTATCGTTAGCCCAGTAGACCTGGCCCGTGGTGTCGGTCAGGGTGTCGGCATACAACTCACCGGTAGCAATGTTTTTCACGTATACAGTGTATAAGCGGCGGCTGACCGTATCCACAGAGTAGGCCAGTAGCTCATTATCGGGGCTGGCAGCAAAGGAGCCTATGCTGAAGTAGCTCTCGCCTTCAGCCATTTTATTGCCGTTGAGTAATATGGTTTCTTCACCATCCACTTGTTTCTTGCGGACATAAATAGGATATTCGCCGTTGCCCACATAATGCGTCTGGTACCAGTAGCCATTCTTTTTATAAGGTACTGAGGAGTCATCCTTTGGAATGCGGGCGATCATTTCCTCATAAAGAGAGTCGGTCTGTTTTTCGAGCGGCGCAAGTACGGCATCAGCGTAGCTGTTTTCTTTTTCCAGGTGCGAAAGCACCTCCGCATCAGTACGAGAGTCATCGCGCATCCAGTAATAATCATCTACCCGGGTATCGCCGTGAGCAGTTAATTCGTAGGATTCTTTTTTCGCCACCGGTGGGGCAATGGATGTCGATAAATTCATAGGCGTTGCAGGTTCTATTTGTTTTTCTGGCGTTTTGTCGTCGCTACAGGCTGCAAGCAGCACAGTGGCAACAGACAGAGAAAGAAGCATTTTATTCATGGTTTTAGGTGATTACTGTCGTTGTTGTTATGTAAGAAAGATTAAGTTACCAGTGAATGTGAGCTATAAACAGGTTTAATAAGACGAAATAGCGGTTTATTTGGTTGCAAAGTATTTCAGGCCTGGTGAGAATCATAATCAGGATTGAATGCGACTTTGTGGTTTGTGATGGAAACACTGTTAACTGCCGGGGTTCTCGACCTTTACACGGCGCTGGGACTCATTTTACTGGCAGGATTTACTTCATTTGTGACCGGTACTATGGGATTGGGCGGCGGCATGCTTTTGCTGGTGGTGATGGCATCGGTAATACCCATTGCTGCGTTAATCCCGGTGCATGGCCTGGTGCAGCTGGGCTCTAATGCCAGCCGTGCGGTAATGACCTTTAAATATCTCGACCGGGCGATGTTTAAGTACTTTGCCTTAGGGACGATCCTGGGGGCGATAGCTGCGTCCTTTGTGGTAGTGCAGCTGCCATTGGCGATTATCCAGCTGGCGATTGCCGTTTTTCTGCTGCTCATGGTGTGGGGGCTTAAACCCAGTCCGCGGGAGATGTCGCGGCCGGGCCGCATCATTGCCGGCGCGCTAACCACCTTTCTTAGCATGTTTGTGGGTGCCAGTGGCCCAATGGTGGCTTCGGTGGTGTACCGCAACGGTTATAACAAAATGACCCATACCTCCACATTTGCTAACTGCATGACCTTTCAGCACAGTTTAAAAGCGGTGGTGTTTACCATGGTGGGCTTTTCGTTCTGGCAATGGCTGCCGTTGGTCGTAGCTATGATTGTCAGCGGCGCGATTGGTACCTGGCTGGGCCTTAAACTACTAAACCGCATTCCGGCAGATAAGTTTAAGCTGGCCTTTAAGTTAATTTTATCGGTGCTTGCGGTGCGCCTGTTGTATCAGGGGATCATGAACCTTTGAGTTTAATATTGTATCGCTGCAGCTTTCTGTAAAGTGTGCGAGTACTTACATCAAGCTTGTTGGCAAGTTCATCCGGGCTGCCATCAAAGTGCTTACATATTTTTTCCAGATACACCTGCTCGGCTTGTTCCAGTGGCATAATGTCTTCCGCTATGGCCTGGGTTTCGGCCGGGCCAACACCAAGAATTTGCGGCGGTAGATCGCTAACCAGTATATCGTCATCGTTCGACATCAGCGCAGCCTGCTCCACAATACTCTTAAGCTCGCGGATATTGCCCGGAAAGCTGTAATGCGAAAGGGTTTGTAGTGCCCGTTCGCTAAAGTGCTTATGACGGTGTTCACTACCAGACAGAAAATGCTTACACAGTAGGGGGATATCCGATTTACGTTCGCGTAATGCGGGCAGATAAATAGGAAAGCCGGCTATTCGGAAATACAGGTCCTGACGAAACTCGCCTTTTTCCACCATGGCCAGCAGGTTTTTGTGGCTGGCACATACCAGGCGGAAGTCCGCCTTTTTCTGCTTCAGGCCGCCGACCGGCCGATAACACTGGGTTTCCAGCAAGCGCAGCAGCTTTACCTGCATATTAAGCGGTACGTCACCAATTTCGTCGAAGAACACCGTGCCGCCATTGGCCACTTCGATAAGGCCTTTCTTACTGTTAGTGGCTCCGGTAAACGCCCCCTTTTCATAGCCAAACAGCTCAGATTCAAACAGGCTCTCGTTTAATCCGGTGCATTCAATTACCACAAATGGTTTGTCTTTGCGGCGGCTCGACTGGTGAACGGCCTGAGCGACCAGCTCTTTACCCGCGCCGGTTTCGCCTTGCAGTAAAACCGCAATCTCCGACTGTGCAGCTCGGTTAATACGATTAAGCATTTGCTTAAAGTTGTCTGAACCGCCAATCATTTTGTTCTTCTGCGAGTCGGCGGCTGCATAGCTAATGCGATCGAGTATTTCCAGGTAGCCTATGGTCATGCCATCTTCATCACGCACCGGCTTCATCAGGATATCGCAGTAGGTTTTGCCATCATTGGTGTTGTGAATGTGCACCACACTGCTGGGCCGGTTGGTTTTCTGACACTGGGCTAAAGGACACTCTTCACCATGCTTGTCGCAGGGGGCATCGTTGCGATGGGAAATGGCATAGCAGGTGCTGTTACCAATGATAACTTCGGTATCGTAGGTTTCACGATAGGCATCGTTAACCGCCTGAATAACGTAATCGTTGGTAATGAATATCGCTGGTTTATCAATGGCATTAATCATTGACTGAATGAGCGATGCGTTCATAACACCCTTCTCCTGAGACAAATATGGCAGCTGAAAGTTGAGCTTGTTTGTCAAATTTGACACAGCTCAATGTGCTGCACAAGCCGTTTAATTAATAAATATATTAAAAATCTAATATAAAACATCATCCTACTACGTTTACACCACAATGGCACGAATATTGGTAAACAAATTGTTAATAGTAAGGCTTGTTAACAGAAAGGCTTGTGCAACGGATTTGTTAGCGACCAGTGTGGCAGGACTAGCAGAGCCAATAACGATTAAAGAGAATGATTATGGCAAAAATAGTGGTGTTAGGTGCAGGAACCGGCGGTATGCCAGCGGCGTATGAAGTAAAAGAAGCGTTAGGCGCTGGTCATGAAGTCATGGTGGTTAACGAACGGGAAGAGTTCAGGTTTGTCCCTTCCAATCCCTGGGTTGCAGTGGGGTGGCGCGAAGCGGGCGCGGTGACTATGCCTATCGAAAAATACCTGGCTAAAAAGAAAATTGCGTTTAAATGCGCCCGGGTCGATAAAATTGATGCCGAGGCCAATCAACTGGTCACCGGCGAAGGTGAAGTCATTGATTATGATTACCTGATTATTGCTACCGGCCCACGTTTGGCCTTTGACCAAATCGAAGGGGCCGGCCCCGGTGGATTCACGCAATCTGTTTGTACACTGGATCATGCCGAACATTGCTATGCGGATTTTGAGAAGCTGGTGGCGAACCCCGGTCCGGTAGTGGTGGGCTCGTTTCAGGGCGCCAGTTGTTTTGGGCCGGCCTACGAGTATGCCTTTATTCTGGATAAGGCGCTGCGCGACGCCAAAATTCGTCACAAGGTGCCCATGACCTTTGTCACCAGTGAGCCTTACATTGGTCATTTGGGGCTGGGCGGCGTTGGCGACTCAAAATCAATGCTCGAATCAGAACTGCGCAACCGCAACATCAAATGGATCTGTAACGCGCGGGTGGATAAGGTTGAAGCAGGCATGATGCATGTATCTGAACTTAATCGAAAAGGTGAGGTGGAATTTACCTATGAGGAGCCTTTTAATCATTCGATGCTGATCCCGCCTTTTGGTGGCGTGCCGGCGGTGGCCAATGTGGAAGGGTTGTGCAATCCCAAAGGGTTTGTCATCACCGATGAATTCCAGCGTTCTCCTAAGTACCCTAATATCTTCTCGGGTGGTGTATGCGTGGCTATCCCACCCGTTGAGGCAACACCGGTCCCCACCGGTACGCCGAAAACTGGTTACATGATTGAAACCATGATGACAGCCATTGCGCACAATATGAAATCCATCATTGTGGACGATAAACCGCCGTCAACAAAAGGCACCTGGCATGCAATTTGTTTAGCTGATATGGGTGACACCGGTGCCGCCTTTGTGGCTATGCCGCAAATTCCGCCGCGTAACGTTACCTGGTTTAAAAAGGGTAAATGGGTGCATCTGGCTAAGATTGCCTTCGAAAAATACTTCATGCGTAAGATGAAAACCGGTACCAGCGAACCTGTATACGAGAAATACGTGTTGAAGGCGCTTGGTATCGAAAGACTGGAGCAGGATGACAAATGATCAGACTCACTAAGAAAGTAGTGTTAATGGGATGCTTATTGCTCCCCCTGGCCGCTCAGGCCGGGCAACTGAGCGAAGCAGAGTTTAAAGCGCAGGCAAAACAAAAAGCCATGCAGCTGGGCAAGACTCTTAAGCAGAACCTGCAAAAAGCTGTTAAAGAAGGCGGTTTACCTAACGGTGTTGAGGTGTGTAAAGACATCGCACCGGCCATTGCGGCGGAGTTAAGCACCGATGGCTGGCTGGTAGGGCGAACGGCTTTAAAAGTACGTAACCCGCAAAATCGTGCAGACAGCTGGGAGAAATCATCGCTGATGGCCATGGTGAAAGGGTTGGAAGAGGGTTTAGAGCCAGGCGCGTTAGTGCAGGTGCACGTTGATGACACAGCCGGGGAATATCGGTTTATGGCCCCTATTATGACCGACGGGCTGTGCCTGAACTGTCACGGTGCTGCGCTTGCTCCGGCAGTAAAAGAGGCGATAAAGCAGCGGTATCCGGAGGATCAGGCTACGGGATTTGCCGCCGGAGATTTGCGTGGTGCCTTTACGGTGCGGTATCAGCAAGATGACTAACCCGGGCCGCTTCATCCTAACATTCGCGTTGCTGACAGTATTGCTCAGCAACCCGGTTTACGCCGCAGAGGAGCGCATGGTGATTGAGCTATCGTCGCAAGACAAAGCCTTTGTACTGGGCCACATGCGCGGTATGTTAGAAGCGCTGACTGATACCCAGCAGTTGTTGTTAGATGGTGACCGGGAAGCACTCAAAGCCCGGATCACCCAACTGCAGTCCCGGGAACAGGATGAGCGCCCACAAGGGATGGGAAAGCGGCTACCCACCGCTTTTCGTGTGATGGCGCAAAGCATGCGACCGCACTGGCAAGCCATCGGGGACCCTGAGACGCCGGAAACAGACGTCCGTCGGCATGTGGTGGATTTGATGCGAGTGTGCAATGCATGTCATCAGACTTTCGCTATCCGCTAATCACCGGTAAGTCTTTTGCCTTTTTAATTGATGGGCGTATAGTGATTAGCCATCAATCCGCTGGTTCCGCTTTAAATGTTGGGCACACATAAGCGGTTTTTGTGATGCCCTTGTTATGTGAGGCCGGAACTTTCAACCATGGCATGAAAGATGGACTTTACTGCAATGGAGGGCACGCGCCTCCAATACCTCCGTTCTTCCCGACTCCTGAGATCACCCCCTAAAGTTGTAACAAATCGCTCCCTGGGCGTTATTAATCGCGGCGCAGAATTGTTGTTTACTTTCTGTTCAGCCCTGCCCGTAATAGGAAATGCCAATTCTGACGCGCAATTGTCAAATCTGACATTTACGTAACGGATTGCATATTTAATTTCCAGTCTGGCACCGCTAGCAATAAAAATATTCTTTAAAAATCATAAATTTATTTGCCTTTGCCTGATTGGCGCAAGTTATGCAGTGTGGTGATTATAAGGGCCGGTAGGTCTGTTTAATCGTGACGGATTCAGACCCTTAGCAAGGTTATCTCTGATCAGGCTAATGGTCATACACAGTTTATAAATTAGAAACATCAAAGGAGAGTCCCATGAGCGATACGTTGATAGAACTATCGCGGTTACAATTTGCTTTAACAGCAATGTTCCACTTTATCTTTGTCCCGCTGACCCTTGGTCTGACGTTCCTGTTGGCCATTATGGAGTCGGTATATGTGATGACCGGTAAAGAAATCTACAAACAAATGACCCAGTTCTGGGGCAAGTTGTTTGGGATTAACTTTGCCATTGGCGTTGCAACCGGATTAACGATGGAGTTCCAGTTTGGTATGAACTGGTCTTACTATTCTCACTACGTGGGCGACATTTTTGGCGCTCCGTTGGCCATTGAAGGGTTGATGGCATTCTTTTTAGAATCTACCTTCGTGGGCCTGTTCTTCTTCGGCTGGGACAAGATGTCCAAAGTGAAGCACTTAATGGCAACCTGGCTGGTGGCCATTGGCTCAAACTTCTCTGCGCTGTGGATTTTGATTGCCAACGGCTGGATGCAGTTTCCGGTGGGGGCAAGCTTCAACACCGATTCTATGCGCATGGAAATGACCAGCTTCAGCGAAGTGATTTTTAACCCGGTAGCCCAGGTTAAATTTGTCCATACTGTCTCTGCAGGCTATGTCACCGGTGCCATCTTTGTACTGGCTATCTCCAGTTACTATCTGCTCAAGCATAAACATATTGCCTTTGCCCGTCGCTCTTTTGCGATTGCGGCCAGCTTTGGCTTAGCGGCTACCCTGTCGGTAATTGTGTTAGGTGACGAAAGCGGTTACGAGCTCGGCGATGTGCAAAAAGTGAAACTGGCGGCTGTGGAAGCCGAGTACGAAACTCATCCGGCGCCGGCGGCTTTTACCTTGTTCGGTATTCCTAATGACGAAGAAGAAAAAATGGACTTCGCTATTCAGATCCCGTGGGCCATGGGGATTATTGCTACCCGTTCACTGGATGAAGAAGTGATGGGGATCAAAGACCTCAAAGAGATTCACCGGGTGCGAATTTTGTCTGGCGTACAGGCACAGAAACAGCTGGAAAAAGTGAAAGACGGCACAGCAACGCCTGCAGAGCTCGAGATGTTTGAGCGCAATAAAGACGACTTAGGTTATGCGCTGCTGCTGGAACCTTTCACTGACGACATTACTCAGCCTACACCAGAAGCGCTCGAAAAAGCGGTGGATTACAGCATCCCACCGGTAGCGCCTCTGTTTTACTCTTTCCGCCTGATGGTTGTTGCGGGCTTTTTGATGCTGGCGCTGTTTATCGCGGCATTCTATTACAGCACTAAGCACCGTATTACCCAGCCCCGCTGGTTGTTGAAAGCGGCGGTATGGTCGCTGCCACTGCCGTGGATTGCCTGTGAAGCTGGCTGGTTTGTGGCCGAGTATGGCCGTCAGCCCTGGTCTATCGCCGAAGTGTTACCAGTTCACACCGCCGTGTCTAACCTGTCTGTGTCAGACGTAGTGACTACGCTGGTGGCTTACACCCTGTTCTACGCAACCATGTTTGTGATTGGCTTCTATCTGATGAAGAAATACGCCAAGAAAGGGCCGGTTCCACCGGAAGATGACAACAAACTGGATGATGCTATTGGCCTGGGTACTCAAGGAGCAAACGCATGATTGATTATGAAGTACTACGAGTAATTTGGTGGGTGCTGGTTGGCGTACTGCTGATTGGCTTTGCCATCACCGATGGATTTGATTTGGGGGTTGGCGCACTGCTCACCCTGATTGGTAAAAACGACGACGAACGCCGGGTAATGATCAACACAGTGGGTCCGCACTGGGACGGTAACCAGGTGTGGTTTATCACCGCCGGTGGTGCCATTTTTGCGGCCTGGCCGATGATTTATGCTACAGCCTTCTCGGGCTTTTATCTGGCACTGGCGTTGGTTTTAATTGCCTTATGGATGCGTCCGCTGGGCTTTGATTTTCGCAGCAAGTTAGAAGATAAGCGCTGGCGTACCAGCTGGGACTGGGCACTGTTCACTTCTGGCTTTGTGCCTGCGTTAATCTTTGGCGTGGCCTTTGGTAACCTGCTATTAGGCGTACCCTTTGAGCTGGATGGCAATTTAAAAGCTACCTATACCGGTTCGTTCTTTGGCCTGCTTACGCCATTTGCACTGGTAGCAGGTTTGGTTTCCGTAGCAATGATCCTCAATCACGGTGCTACCTGGCTGCAAATGAAGACCGACAGCTTTATTGAGGTAAGGGCGCGTGCCGTGTCTGTTGTGCTGTCACTAGCAACCGTGGTGCTCTTCATTCTGGCTGGCCTGTGGGTTGCCTTTGGACTGGATGGCTTTGTGGTCACTTCAACAGTGGATACGCTGGCCACTTCTAACCCGCTTAAAAAAGAAGTGGCGGTTGAGGCCGGTGCATGGATGGCCAACTACAGCAAATACCCCTGGATGGTGGTGGCGCCACTGTTAGGTATTGGGGCGGGCCTGGCTTGCGCTTTCTTCTCCAAAGCAGGCCGCGGTGGCTGGGCGTTTGTGAGTAGCGCGCTGATGATGACAGGTATTATACTGACAGCGGGCTTCTCAATGTTCCCGTTCCTGATGCCAAGCACCACTATGCCAATGGCAAGCTTAACCGTGTGGGATGCAACATCCAGTGAAATGACCCTGAAAATTATGTTTGTTGTCGCCTGTATCTTTGTGCCAATTATTCTGGGTTACACAGCATATAGTTTTTACGTGATGCGCGGTCGCATTAAAAACAGCGACTTAGACTCATCTCACGCGATTTATTAAGGAGAACAAAACATGTGGTATTTTACCTGGATATTAGGTGTGTTACTGGCTTGTTCATTTGGCATTATTAACGCCATGTGGTTAGAATCGACTGAGAACTTGGATCGCCCTGAAGACCCAGAAGATCAGTAGTGAAAGAGAGCCAGTCCCTCCCGCGGTGGTTTAACGCCACCGTCACCAAGCAGGGTGTTGCATCGCGCAGCACCTTGTTTTTATTGGTAGCCATAAAAACCACCCGGCTGTTGTGTTTAATTGCCGGCTACTGGCTGTTTGCCGCGATGATGCACGATTGGGTGGTGCTGGCTCAGCAGCCGGATATGAGTGACTGGCTGGGTTTGGCGGCTGCGTTATTACTGGCCTGGCTACTGCAGGGCGATGCTTATCGGCGTACCTTGCAGGCTAAAACCGATTTACTTAGTGGCCTTGAAAAGCGCTTTGCCGAGCGTTTGGTGGCAGAGCAAACCTCGTTAGTCAGTACCCATTCGGCTTACTTTTGGCAATCGGTATGGACCAGGCACATCAGCGCGTTGGTTCACTGGCGCTACGACTATCAGGTGCAACAATATGTGGCGGTGCTTACACCCTTTTTCGCGCTGCTGTTTATTTTGGTGGTTAACCCGGTGGTGGGTGGCAGCCTGCTAATCACCTTACCGCTTATTCCGCTGTTTATGATTTTGGTAGGCAAGGGTGCGGCGGCGCTTCAGCGGAAACATTTCGTTGCCCTTACCCGGCTGGGCAGTCTGTTTGTTGATCGCCTCACGGCGCTAGGGTTACTGGCCAGTTTTCGCACCCATCAGATTGAACAAAAGATATTAAAACAGGCCAGTGACGACCTGAATGAACGCACCATGAAAGTGGTTGGGGTAGCGTTTTTATCTAATACCGTACTGGATTTCTTTTCCACCATTGCCGTAGCCCTAATTGCGGTGTTCATTGGTTTTAGTTTGCTCGGTGAATTCTCGTTAGGCCCAGAGCTTACGCTACATTCTGGCTTATGGTTGTTACTTACCGCGCCCTTACTGTTTTCAGAACTTAAAGCGCTGGGGCAGTTTTATCACCAGAAGGCCGAGGCAGAAGCTGCGTGCGATGCGGCCGGTGACTGGCTTGCGCCTCTGGAAGCCGGGCAATTGGATGAACCGGCCAACGAGCTCACCGAGCCGCAGCAGTTTAGCTTACAACTGGCGGATAACCTGCTTTCCAGCCAGGCCTTAACACTGCTGCCGGGTGACTGGGTAGCCGTAACCGGTCCGTCTGGCAGTGGTAAAACCCTGTTACTGGAAGCCCTGGCCGGCCAGCGGACGGGGAATTATCGTTTGCCTTGTCGGGTGGCCATGCTTACTCAGCATCCGGTATTGTTACCCGCCACGCTGCGGGAAAATCTTAATTATCAGCGCACTTTTACCACCGCCAGGCTTGAGCAGACGCTTAGTGAAGTAGAGCTTAAGGCATGGCTGGACTCGCTTCCAGCCGGGCTCGATACGCCGTTGGCGGAAGTGCCCGCTATCTCTGGTGGACAGGCGCAGCGTCTGGCACTGGCGCGCTTGTTACTGTCTGATGCGCCAGTATGGCTGCTCGATGAGCCCACTGCCCACCTACCTGAAGCGCAACATCACAGCCTCAGCCAGCTTATTTATACTCTGGGGCAGGGGCGAACTGTGTTATGGGTTTCCCATAAGGCGCTGCCGGATAACTGGTTTAACCGAACCTGGCAGGTGGAAAACCGCAGGGTGCAGCAAACAGCTGGGGAGGCGCTATCGTGAAAGCCTTCATTACCGTGTTACTGGCAGTGCTGCACGGCGGTGCCGGGCTGGCCATTTTGATTGTGTCATCGTGGTTTATTGCCGCCTGCGCTGTGGCCCCGGTAAATTTTAACTACATGCTGCCAGCGGTAGTGATCAGAGCGCTGGCGCTGATACGCATTGGTAGTGGCTATGCTCATATGTGGGTGGGCCATAAACATCTGTTGCAACTCACCTCGCTACTACGCGTGCAATTATTCGAACGGCTGTTCGCCGCGCAGATCCGCCAGCGTAGTGAAGAAGTTGAAGCGCTGGCCAGTCATACCGAGGCCATCGCAGCGGTGTGGGTCGGCTGGGTTTCTCAGCAGGCCTCTGCGGTACTTATGCTGGTGGTGAGCGCAGTAGCGCTGCTGGCGCTGGATATCCCTTTTGCTGGCTGGACAATAGCACTTGGCGTTATCTGGCTGGTGATCATGTCGGTGCTTTGTGTGCAAGGGCTCACTTTAGCTAAAATTCAGGTGCTTCAGGAGCATAAGTTCAGAGAGCAATCCGATGTGGTGCTCAGAAGTGTGGCCATCTGGCATTTAAAAACAGTGCAAGAGCAGTTAAGGCAGTTACCCTCCGCACAAGCGTTGTGGCAAACTGAAACCAGCCAGCAGCGGCTTACTTTGCAGAGTACGTGGGTGTTTCAGGGGCTTGCCTGGGCGCTGATGCTGGTGATTATTTATCTGGCTATCCATACTCAACTTGAGGGGAAAGGCGGTAACCCGCTGTTGCTGGTGGTGCCCATGCTGTTGCTCAGCGCCGGTGACTGGCTGGGCCGCTCCTTTAATGGTCAGCCTGCGCTAAACCGGTATGTGCAGGGCAAACAGGCACTTAAAACACTACCATTAGAGTCTCTGCAACTCACAGACGCCGCACCACTGTCCAACACGCTCACTCTTACAGGCTTTGGTTCAGTGAACTTACCCGAACAAAACGTGACGGCGGAATTTGATGCCAGCGGTCTTTACCTGGTTGGCGGGCCAAGCGGCGCAGGTAAATCCCAGTTATTGCAGGCTATCAGCGGGTTGGTAGCCAGCCATGGGCAACGCCTTTGCGATGGTGATGCACCGGGGGAGGGCCTGATTGAAGGCTGGCTATATCTGGAGCAGCAACCGGTGATCCTCGCCGCCACGCTCAGACATAACCTGACCCTGGGCCGGGACTTTTCGGCGACGCAGCTAAATGACGTGCTAGCCAAGGTGGGCCTTGTTCAGCTCAAAGATCTGGGCGAATGGCTCGGTCCGGGTGGCCGCGCATTATCAGGCGGCGAGCGCAAGCGCTTAGGCATAGCACGAGCAATGCTTATCCAGTCACCCGTGTGGCTGCTGGATGAACCCTTTGAGGGGCTCGATGGAGCAGCGGTTAGCCGACTGGTTGCCTTGTTACAACAGGAAGCCGCAACGCGTCTTATCATCATTGCCAGCCACGTGTATCCGGCTGAACTGCAATGCAAAGACACGCTGATACTAAATCCGCCCAGTTAATATTTTCAGGCAACGCGGATAGGGATAACATCGTCAGTGATCCCATGCTTTAGCCGGGCCTTTAAACAATCGGCCGAGCCGGCCTCAAATTCCCGGCAGGTTGACGAGCGTTGTTCATAAATACTGCAACTAACCTGTTTACCAATTTCGCCTGTCAGGGCCACACACCTTGGGTTAGGCTGATTAGTACCTGCCATCGACACCAGGTTTGGCGAAATTTTAGTAGTCAGTTCGGCCGGAACCGAACCGCCGGCAAACGGGTCGGATTCCGCCCAGTAAAAAGATACCCGAAAGGTGGCGCAACAGGCACCACAATCCACACAAGACAACATACAAAAACTGCTCCACACAATGTGCAAAACAACCAGTGATTAGCTGGGTTTGCGAGCTAACGCATAAGGATTGGAAAACGTCATTGTTAAAGCCGGCAGAGGGTACCTGCTCAACAACGTATTTGGCGAATTATGCCATTAAAAGTAAAAAATTCTAAATAATATAAACATTTAATAATCAATGGGTTAAGTTATTCTCGGGCGTTGTTGTACGCAGTTGTGGATAGCGCCCGGGCCAGCTGGCAAAGCTTTTGCTGTATCACACTAAAGACCAATTTTATTTTGATACAGAGAGCCGGCAAATGAGCAAAATTCAGATCACGCCATTTTTCCATGAGCCCACGTTTACCGTGACCTACGTGGTAACTGACCGTGCCACTAACAGCTGCGCAATTATCGACCCGGTACTCGACTACGACGCCGCAGCCGGGCAGATTTCCCATGAGTTTGCTGACAAAGTTGTCAGTTACGTTGACAAAAATGGCTTAACACTCGAATGGATCCTGGAAACCCACGCCCATGCCGACCACCTCACTGCCGCTCCTTACATCAAGGAAAAACTCGGCGGGCTGATTGGCGTAGGCGATCATATTCGCCGGGTACAATCCACGTTTAAAGCCATTTATAACCTGGAAAGCACGTTTCTCACCGACGGTAGTCAGTTTGACCAGCTGTTTGTCGACGGGGAAGTAATTACGCTGGGCCACTTAGATATTGAAGTGCTGCATACGCCCGGTCACACCCCGGCTTGTGTGTCTTACTACATAGAAGATGCGGTGTTTGTGGGCGATACCCTGTTTATGCCGGATTACGGCACGGCCCGGGCGGATTTTCCTAACGGCAGTGCACAAACCCTATATCAGTCCATCCGTAAAATTCTGGCCCTGCCGGAGGCTACCCGGATGTTTGTAGGGCATGACTATAAGAGCCCTACGCGGGATCACTTCGCCTGGGAAACCTCGGTGATTGAGCAGCGCCGCAACAATATTCATGTAAAAGATGGCGTCAGCCAGGCCGATTTTGTGGCCATGCGGGAAGCCCGGGATGCCACGTTGGCGGTGCCTAAACTGCTGCTTCCTGCGATTCAGGTGAATGTCAGAGCGGGCCAGCTGCCGCCGGCAGAAGACAATGGTAAATGTTACCTGAAAATCCCCCTGACGATTAAGTCGTAGCCATGTTGCTTACCCTTATCGGCGCCATTGTGATTGGCGTGAGTCTTGGCCTGCTTGGCTCTGGTGGTTCGATCCTCACAGTACCGCTACTGACCTATGTAGTTGAGCGCCCGCCTAAAGTGGCGATTGCGGAATCCCTGTTAATTGTAGGCGGTATTGCCCTGGCAGGGGTATGGCGTCAACAACGGGCTGGTCTGGTGGCGTGGCAGAAGGTGGTCAGTTTTGGCTTGCCGAGTATGGTTGGTACTTATCTGGGCGCGCAGCTTTCCCAGTACTTCAGTGGTCTGGCGCAGTTGGTGTTGTTCGCCATCATTATGCTGCTTGCCAGCCGTTTTATGCTTAAGCCCGTTAACATTGCTGCCAGTAATGACGTGTCTCTGGCAAAGCTGGTTCCGGCCGCCATGGTGGTGGGCATGATTGCTGGTTTGGTAGGGGTTGGCGGTGGCTTTTTAATTGTACCGGCACTGTTGGCTCTTGGTGGCGTATCTATGCGCCAGGCGGTGGGCACCAGTCTGGCGATTATTGTGATGCAATCGGTAGTTGGATTTGGCAAATACCTGTATTTGTTCAGCCAGCTCGGTGAGCTGCCCTTCGACTTTCAGCTCATTACGCTAATGGTAATTATCGGCGCAGCCGGCTCCCTGTTCGGTGCAAAGCTTGGCGGGCGGCTACCCCAGCAACAGCTGAAAAAAGGCTTTGGCGTGATGTTAATTGTGATGGGCAGCTTTATCTTTCTTTCTTCACTACACACGCTGTACTTCGTGGAGGTACCGGTATGAATATTCGCACTATAAATCATCATTTTAGCGTTTCAGGACCGTTAACCAGGGACGACTTGTATACCTTAGCCCAGGCAGGCGTTACCACGCTGATAAATGGTCGTCCGGATTTTGAAGAGCCCAATCAGGTGCCGGATGCCATATTACGAGTATGGGCCCGGGCAGCAGGACTGGAATATAAGTTTTTACCGGTAGTAAGTGGTAACTACAGCAGTCAGGACGTTGCCGAGTTTGGTCGAATTCTGCTGGGCGCTACAGGCCGGGTTCATGCCATCTGTCGAACCGGTACCAGGGTATTGCATTTGTGGGCCCTTGCTCGTTGGGAGCAGGGGCTTAGTCAGCATGAAATAAAACAGGCCGGCGACCAGGCCGGTGTCGACCTCAATGGCGTGCTTCTGACCTATCAAAACCGTATTAGCTATTCGCAAAATCTGCACTGAATAAGTCAATAAAATCAGTGCTATAGGATCTTATGGGCCAGATGTCCGATAGGCGGGAGGGGCATATTCTGTCATCTTGATTCCCTCTTACAGGGATAATTGCTATGTATTTTCAACGTGTTTTCGGGTTCTTAACCACCGGTATCATTCTGATACTGAGTGGCTCTTTCTCTGCTTATCTTCAGGCTTCAGAAATCGCCGATTTAGCGGCGCTACGCGTGCAAGCTCAACAGCGCGTCGAGCAGAGTTATTCCTCTGACTGGATGGCCCATCAAAGCTCGTCGCTGAGTCGCTGGCTCATCGGCGCGCCGACGCTGGATTTCTCCGCGCTACAATCTAACCTGGCAACCGGTACCGATGAGCTTGAAGTACGGCTCGGTGTGCAATTACAGCGCCCGGATAATCTGGATTTATTTGATCAGATGGAACAAACCAATCAGGCCATCATGGTTGCCCGGCAGCGTCAGCAGGCTCTGCTGATTTCCGGGCTGGTGAGACAGCGTGCCTGGGATGCTGCCATGGCGCGTCAGCAGGTTAACGCCCTGAGTGATAAGCAGGTGTGGCTGTCCCGGCTGGGCACTCAGTTAACCGAGCGGTTTAACGCAGGTGAGCTATCCCGCTTAGCCTATTTGCAGTGGCAACAGCAGCAACTAGATGTGCAGCAGGCACTGGTTAATGCCAAAGCGGAATTGGACGGAACAATGCGTGCCTACACCGAGCTCACCGGCTCCCACACCTTACCTGCTAATATGACAGAAACGGTACCCGATAGTCTCGACGCTGCGCTTAACAGCCACCCCGAACTGAAACTCCTGAGCTTACAAAAGCAATACGCCGCAGCGGCCTATCAGTATGGCCGGCAAAGTCAGAGCAACTGGGATGTTGCGCTGGTGGCGCGCCGCTTACAAAGCGTCATGGGCGACGAAAATCAGGTAGGTATTGCGGTAGGCATCCCGCTGGCCCTTGAGATGCCTGCCAACCCGCAGGATCTGCAGGCCTGGCAGCAAACCGATTTGGCACTTTCACAATCACTGATGAACCTGCGAATTACCTTGCAACAGCAGGTCAGTACCAATATGGCCAGTCTGACATCGCTGGAAGAGCAAATTGCTATTGGCGAGCAGCAGGTTGCCATAGGCGAGCAAATTGTTGAGCAACTGGCGCAGCTAAAGCAGAGCAGCGAGCTGGAGCAAAGCAACTGGCTGCAATCGTTGCTGGAACAGCGTGACCGCACTTATCAACTGGACCAGCTCAAACTTTCTCAGCAACAACGGGTTGCTCAAATTAATCAACTGGCAGGGCAAGTGCTATGAAATCGTTTTTCTCTTTTCTTTTGTTAGTGCTGACAGTTTCTACTGCTACAGCGCAAAACCAGCGGATCTCCCTTGAATCTCTGGGTCGCCTGTCACTGAATTTTGCAGCGCCGCAGATTGTGCCTGCTGTGCCAACACCGGCAGTAAGCGGTGAAGTAAGCTATCTGCCGGGCAATGGGTATCAACTGGTATTGCCATTTCGGGTATTACAGCAGCAATACCTGGTAGCGCCACAAGCCTCTGTGGCGGCCAATACCCCGCTGGTTAAATTAACCGGCAGCGAGGTTCATCATTTCTACGAAATGCTAAAAGCCCAAAAAGAGATATACCGTCACGCTGAGCAGCGTTATCAGCAAAACTTACCGTTATTTAACAATAAGTCCATTAACCAGCAAACCTGGCAGGCGATTACCGATCACTACTTTGCCAGCAAGCTCGAACTGGGCCATCTTGAACATGCCGAAGAGTTGTTACAGCGGTCAGCTGATGAAGATTCCGCGTTATTGACTGCGCCTGTAGCCGGTGTATTTATTCCGGCTGGGAAACAACTGGATACCGAAGCGTTTGTGTATGGCGAGGTGATTGAACAAAGCGCCCTGCGCTTAAGAGTGCAACTGCCATCCGAGCTTGCTGATAAGGTCTCGGCATTAACAGTGGGCAATTGTCATCTGGACGTAGCCTATCGCGAACGCCTAATTAGTGGTCTGGTCAGCCGGTTGTGGAGCGCTCCGGTGTTCGGCGAAGCCGACTGTGGGCTGAGTTTTGCTGATGCGGTTATGGTAACGCCGGTTATTGAACAGGCCGGCCTTGCTGTGCCTGCCTCAAGCGTTTATTTCTTTGAAGGTGAGTATTATGTCTTGGCGAAAGAGGGCGCTGAGTTAGTGCCGGTGGCGGTCACCGTGCTGGGACGCCATGATGGTCAACTGCTGATTGCCGATAGTGAACAGCTGAAGAACGCGCAGGTACTCACCTCGTCGGTGAGTGCGGTACAAGGCATTTTACTGGGTCTGGGAGGCGAATAGATGATTGCCCGCTGGATCCAATTTTCCCTAAGTCAGCGCATTTTCGTGCTGGCGATGTTCGCTGTAGCCCTGACAGCCGGGGTAAGTGCGTGGTTGAAACTACCGGTGGATGCGTTTCCGGATATTTCCCCTACACAGGTTAACGTGATTATTAAAGCGCCGGGTATGACCGCCGAAGAAATTGAGGCGCAAATTACCCAGCCACTGGAAACCGAATTGCTGGGGATCCCAGATAAAGCGGTACTGCGTTCAACCACCAAATATGCCATTACCTCTATTACCCTGGATTTTGTGGAAGGTACCGACATTTACTGGGCCCGCCAGCAGGTTGCAGAACGTCTGAATAATCTGTGGAGCGAGTTACCACCCACGGTAGACGGCGGTATTGCGCCAATGAGTACGCCGCTTAGCGAAATGTTTATGCTGACCCTGGAAAACCCTAACCTGTCGCTCATGGAGCGTAAGCATTTACTGGACTGGCAAATCAGACCTGCGCTGCGCACCGTTGCCGGTGTAGCAGAGGTAAATGTATTGGGTGGCTATACCAAAACTGTGCAGTTCACTCCGGATGTGCAGCGGATGAGTGCTTTGGGACTCACCCTGCCTGACGTGGCCGACGCGCTTACCCGATCTAATATCAATGGAAGCATTGGCCGCATAGAGGTGGGCAATGACACACTAATTGTGCGTAGCGAAGGGCGTTTCACTCAGTTGGAAGACGTGGCAGAACGGGTGGTTGCGATTAAAGAGGGCAGCGCTATAAGACTCGACGACATAGGCCGGTTGTCAGTAGGCAGTTTGGCCCGCTATGGTGGGGTGACTAAAGACGGTAAGGAAACCACCGAAGCGTTAATTGTCGCGCTCAAAAACAGCAATACCGCTGAGGTGGTGGAAGCGGTACAGGCAAAGCTTGCGCAAATTAAGCCCGGCTTACCTGCAGGGACCGAGGTAAATGTGTTTTATAACCGCAAAAACCTGATCGATACCGCGGTGGGAACCATCACCAGTGCGCTTGGCCAGGCAATTGTGATTGTTGTAGTGCTGCTGGCGGTGTTTCTTGGTCAGATTGGCGCGTCGTTTGTGGTGGCCTGTGTGATCCCGGTGGCAGTACTCATCACCTTTTATCTGATGAGCGTGACTAATCTCACCGCTAACCTCATGAGCCTGGGCGGGTTGGTGATTGCCATTGGCATGCTGGTTGATGCCTCGGTGGTCGTGGTGGAAAATATCGTTTCGCAGCTCTCCCGTGGCGTGCCTTTGCCAAGGCTGCATGTGATCTATCGTTCTGCTAAAGCGGTTGCCACGCCGGTCATTGCCGGTACGCTGATAGTGCTGGTGGTCTTTACGCCACTGCTAACCCTGACCGGTCTTGAGGGCAAATTATTCAGTCCGGTGGCCATGACGATCATGTTTGCTATGGCGGTAGCGCTGGTAAGTGCTTTTACCATTATTCCGGTGCTGGCGTCTTTCTTTGTTAGCAAAGCGCCGCAGCAACTGCCGGGTTATTTACAGGCATTACAAAACGGCTTTGAAAGCGCTTTGCGAAAAGCCATTGCGGTACCCAAAACCCTGTTTATTGCAATGGCGGTAACCCTGGCCCTCACCGTACTGGCCTTTACACAGTTAGGTAAAACCTTTATGCCAACCCTGGATGAGGGTGACCTGATTGTGCAACTGGAAAAATCACCGACGCTGTCGCTAACAGCTTCTTTAGCGCTGGATAAACAAATTGAAGAGGCATTACTTGCCGAAATCCCCGAGATTAAGCAAATTGTGGCGCGCACCGGCTCGGACGAGCTGGGGCTTGATCCCATGAGCCTGAATGAAACCGATGTGTTTATGCAACTTGCCCCCACCGATGAATGGCGCTTCGACACCAAGGCCGAACTGGCCAACGCTATTCGTGAGGTATTAAAGGGCTTCCCGGGTATTAACTACGGCTTCACCCAGCCGATTCAAATGCGCGTATCCGAAATGCTTACCGGCAGTACCGGCATGGTAAGCATCAAAATCTTTGGTGATGACATTGCCCGTCTCACGGAAGTGGCCAGTGAGGTCGCGAACGTAACGGAAAGCGTGCAGGGCGCAGTAGACGTAAACAAAACGCTGATGGAAGGCGGTGACTATTTACGCATTAAGCCGAAAATGGATATCGCACTGAGGTTTGATATGTCGCTCACCGAGCTGTCTGACTATTTACAAATGCAAGTGAACGGTGTGCAGGTTACCGACATCATTAACGGCCGCATCGTTACGCCGCTGATGTTCTCTAATCAGCGTGAGGGTATTGCGGCAATCGGCAGCGATATTGAACTGGCCAACCTGTCAATCCAGCTACCCGATGGCACCTTGCTGGCGTTATCTCAGGTGGCAGAGCTTGAACGGGTTGAAGGCCCTGCGGTGATTGAGCGGGAAGATGCCTTACGGTATGTGATGGTGAGTGCCAATGTAGAAAATCGCGACCTGGCGTCTTTTGTTGAAGAAGTGGCAGAAGAGGTGAGAAACAGTGTGTCTCTACCTACTGGCTACACGGTAAGCTATGGCGGCGAGTTTGAAAATCAGATCCGTGCAACCAATAACCTGCTGACCATCATTCCGTTAGTGCTGGGCGTTATCCTGATTATCCTGTTTACCCAGCTTAAAGAGCTGAAACTGGCGCTGCTGATCCTGGCCAATATCCCGTTTGCACTGGTAGGTGGTGTGTTTGCGCTGTGGTTTACCGGTGAATACCTGTCGGTACCAGCCTCAGTTGGATTTATTGCGCTGCTTGGCGTGGCGGTACTCAATGGGGTGGTGATGTTGTCGCATTTTCAGCAGTTGGCGAAGCTGGCGGGTGATTTTAAAGAGCACATCATCCAGGGCGCAAAAGACCGCCTGCGGCCTATCCTGATGACGGCAACCACGGCTATCTTTGGCTTAATGCCACTGGCCTTTGCTACCGGTCCGGGCTCTGAAATCCAAAAGCCACTGGCCATTGTGGTGATTGGCGGCCTGCTTTCCTCTACCCTGGTCACACTTATCATTCTGCCGATTCTGTATTTCACTCTGGAGCGCAAACATCATGACTGAACAATGCATTTTTAGCTGCTTTGTGGATCCTGAGACCGTTGATAACGTGGTGGATTGTTTATTGTGCCAGCCGTTTGTTGGCGGGTTTTCCATGCATGGTATTGAAGGCTACAGCAAGGAACACGCTAATTATACGGTGAGTGAGCAGGTAGCCGGGCATCGCTCGGTGTGCAGAATTGATATTCGCCTGCAGCATAAAGATCTGGATAGTTTAACGGCTGCTCTGGCGGCATTATCGTTACAGCACCGTATTCGCTACTGGGTTACACCGGTGATTGATAGCGGCATTATTTAGTCAGCCGCTGTGGCCTGGTCACCGCCATTACTTATTTCAAAGCTTAAGCTTGTCTTAAGAAAACTCAGGTAGCTTATTGTGAAAACAATAACATGTGGTGAGTTGTGAACGTTTCTTTTGTTATCCCTGCAAAAAATGAGCAGGGCAATATCCGGCCGTTGGTGACTGAGATTAC
>DDJQ01000060.1:0-2753 GCA_002339125.1 Alteromonadaceae bacterium UBA2620 | reverse complement strand
ACGCTCAGTGAAATACGTGAACTTGCAAACGATTTGCCTGTTTGCCTGCGTGTAGTGCAGCATGAAAAATCTATGGGGCAGTCCACCGCCATCATGACAGGGGTTCGTTATGCTCGTTATGAGTGGATTATCACGCTTGATGCGGATGGTCAGAACGATCCGGCGGATATCCCACATTTTATTGAGGTCGCTGCGCGTCAGCCGATAGAAACGGATTTTTGTGTTGCCGGCTATCGTAAAAATCGTAAGGATACCGCCTGGAAGCGACTGCAATCGCGTATTGCCAATCGGGTACGCCAGCGCCTGTTACACGATGAAACGCCCGATACCGGCTGCGGTTTAAAATTAATTCCGCGCAGCACGTTCTTATCTTTGCCTTACTTCGATCATATGCATCGTTTCCTGCCGGCGCTGGTAAAGCGTCTTGAAGGACGCGTTTTTGTGGTGGAGGTTAATCACCGCGACCGCCACTGCGGAACATCCAACTACACCATGTTGAGTCGGCTTGGCGTGGGGATTGTGGATTTATTTGGTGTTATATGGTTACTTAGGCGGGCGAAATGTCCTCATCCTCAGGAAGTGACCGATTAATGCCTAAAGCCAGTACTATAAATCGTTTGCAAGCAAGTATACGAGCGCTGTTGAAACCGCTGATTGCCTGTCTGGTGATTGCCGGCTTGGTAAAAATGGCGAGCCTCGGTGAATATGCCGATCCACAGGCCGTCGAGCAGTGGCTTACCGCTCAGGGCGTTCTTGGCTGGCCCCTGTTGGTAGTGAGCGGCGTGTTGCTGATGCTGGTAGGGTTCCCCCGTCAGATAGTGGCTTTTATTGGCGGTGGCCTGCTGGGCGTAACAGCTGGTACGCTGCTTTCCACCGCGATGGCCGCTATTGCCTGCGCAACCACTTTTATGATTTCCCGTTACTTTTTACAGGCCTGGGTGAGACGCCGCTTTCCCGGCGTAATTGCAAAACTCCATCCGTTGCTGGCCGGAAAACCCTATACCGCGACCCTGGCGATAAGGTTACTACCCATTGGCAGTAATGCGCTCACCAACATTGTGGCGGGTGCCAGTACCATTAAGGGTCGGGCTTTTGTGAGCGCATCGGCGTTGGGTTACGTGCCGCAGATGCTGACATTCGCCCTCATGGGGCAGGGTATGGAACAGATGTCTTCGTGGCAAATCAGCGTCAGCCTGAGCTTACTGGTGTGTTCGGTGTTGCTAGGAGCACACCTTTATCGCTGGTATCAGCAACAGCCAGTCAGCACCGTTTAAGCGCACTCATTAACCATGAATTTACTGCCTTCTTTCAGTCGCTATCAGCGCACCGATCTGATCTGGCTCGGCTTACTGACCTTTTTACTGCTTGCCTTGGGTATTGGATTGCGGGCACCCTGGCCTGCCGATGAACCCCGTTTTGCACTAATTGCCAAAGACATGGTGGAAACAGGACAGTGGTTATTCCCGATGCGAGGGAATGAGCTGTATCCGGATAAACCACCATTATTTATGTGGTCTATCGCTATCTTTTACGCTCTTACCGGCTCGCTGTATATCGCCTTTTTATTACCATCAGCCATCGCTGGCACAGTCACCGTGCTGGCGGTGTTTGATATATGTCGCCGCTTGTGGGGAAGCCGGGAAGCCTGGTGGGCGGCCGGATTACTGCTGGCCAGCGTGCAGTTTGTTTTGCAGGCGAAAAGCGCACAAATCGACGCCAGTGTGTGCATGTGGGTGACGCTGGGCTGCTATGGCTTATTGCGGGCGACGCTTTGTCCTAATGGTCATATTACCTGGTGGCTGGCAGGATGTGTGGCCATGGGATTGGGTATTATGACCAAAGGGGTTGGTTTTTTAGCACTGTTAATGTTGCTGCCCTATGCTCTTGTGTTGTGGCGTCAGACTCCGCTGCAAACTTTACCCAAGCGCTACCATTGGGGATGGTGGGTAACAGGTGTACTGACCATGCTGGTAACATTGTTGCTGTGGCTACTGCCAATGTTGCTGGCTGTGGATGGCCGGTTAGATCCGGCCTATAACGCTTATCGCGACAATATCCTGATGAAGCAGACTGTCACCCGATACGCCAACTCCTGGCACCACATCAAGCCATTCTGGTACTTTCTGATAAACGTTGTGCCCTGGGCGTGGTTACCGCTGGTGGTGTTATTACCCTGGCAATGGCCACACTGGCGCAGCGCCTGGAGAAAAAATGACGCACGCATTGTGATGCCGCTGGGGTTTGTGTTGCTGGTGCTGGTGTTTTTTAGCATGAGTCCGGGCAAGCGTGGGGTTTATATCCTGCCGGCTTTACCAATGCTGGCGTTGGCCATGGCACCTTTTATGCCGCACATTGCTGACAAGAAATGGTTGTCCCGCACGTTATGGGGATTGCCTTTGCTGATTGGCAGCAGCTTTTTCATTTTAGGTGGATTGGGCTTGGTTGATACCGGGCCCGTTGCTAAACTTAATCAACGCTATGAAGTGGATGGCAGCGGTCTGTTTCTGGCCACCGGGCTGGCGGTATTGGTAGCATTGTTCGCGGTGCGCCGCAGAGCAGGCTGGCAGGCCTGGGGTATCACCATGCTGGTGGTATGGTGCAGTTACAGTGTGGGATTTGCCAGCTTACTTAACCCAATTCGCACACCAGCCGGAGTATGGCAGGCAATCGATAGCAGCGTTCCTGCCAATCACGAAATAGCTCTGTTAGATACCGGTGAGCAGTTTATGCTATTTGCTCGCCGGCCAGTTGTG
>DDJQ01000023.1:72836-84385 GCA_002339125.1 Alteromonadaceae bacterium UBA2620 | reverse complement strand
CGCCATTAGGGTGCCAATCGACAAATGGATGATATATCTGCGTTTGAATAGAAAATAAGACACAAAAAAACCGACTCACGTCGGTTTATTGATGCACACCTAAGAAGTGTTTGGTACCAGAGGCCGGACTTGAACCGGCACAGAGTTACCCCCGGCGGATTTTGAAAAGTTGGTGTTTGAAATAATCATTTAAAATCAGCAAGTTAAACTGTAAAAATGACGCTTTGCAAATTCTTTGCATGACTAACAGCTTTTTGCATAGAAAATGCTTAGTGCCACTTTACCCGATTCTCCCTCCCCCTGTACATGAAGCCCCAAACAAAGGTGATGAGGTTTAGGTGGAATCCCTTTCTATCAGATTCAAATAAACGGTGTGTTTTGATCTGAAATTCCATGCCATAACAAATAAATTGATGTTTATTGAAGACGCTATGATTACTGATGCCGCACGCATTCGATTAGAGTAAATGACGTTTTTTATCACCGGATTCATATGTGCCAAGAAATCAGTTCGGTAAACAGAGGCGTAGCTATGATTTCTTTGGAAAATCCATTTGTATTTTCATCGGTGCTTTCACGTTTTTCAATTAGTCCTACTTGCCATGCAAAGTCGAACCAGAAATGAAAAATATACTGGGAGGGAAATTCTATCTTTGAAAGCTCTGACAACGGATCTGCTTGATCTGGGAAAGCCTGCTCAAAAAGTACCTGGTATTCTCGGTAATGTCGCCATTCAGTGCCAAGATGACGAAGCATATACAATGAGTAACCTATACTGAACTGATAGAATGCACAATCGCTCTCATTACCACTAATATACGCCCAGTTGTACTCAGTAGCATACGTTTTAAACAGTATTTGATAAAGTTCAGTCGCAGCTGTGCTATCACCTTGCTGTATGCGCTCATAAAGTTGCCATGTTGATTTCAAAGGCTTCCAGCGCCCACCGTGTTTACGAATTAATTTGGCAATCAACAAGATGCTGCGAACTACATGTAGGTTAATGAAATCGTCTTCTCTATTTATTTTGGAAACGATAAAGCTAGGAGCAAACTCTTTCATATAACTATCGAATAGCGACCGACAAAAATTGCGGGGCAAATTTCCATTGGCGGTGCACTTAACTCCATCAGCCCCTAAAGCTCCTATTAAATTTACAGCTAACCAATAAACAGGGGCTGATGTAAATTGGGTAACATTCGAAAATTGCCAGCTAAGTAAATCACTGGATTCGAAAGGCTCAGTAAGTAGCTTGTGAGTTTGGCTTGGTGTGAGGTTAAGCATATCAGTATTCGGTGAACTGTTATGCTCATTCATATAGTTCTCAACAAATGCTTGGGCATCCTCAATTGAGTCAAATTGCTCGTTGGCCATGGCTTGTGATATTGCCTGATTGAGTTCAGTGGCAGGATTTGAGGTTTTCTCTTTTTCTGCATAGAAATCGGTAATACCAAATCCTGGAAGCTCTTCTATCTCTCCGTCTTCAAGCGCTTTTAATAATATCAGGTTATTTTCAGCTAACAGGTAATCCGGATCAATTGCCAACGCTCGATGAAACGCACGTTTTGCAGACAAGTGATCGCCTAAATACATCTGACAAATTCCCAAATTGCCGCAGCTTTGTACATGCTCAGGCTGGCTTTTTAACAGTAGAGTAAAGCAGTTTGCCGCTTCACTGAACTTATGACTTTCTAACAATACAACACCTTCTTCAAAAATTTCGGCGTCTATAAGGTACTGTTCTAAAGTGAGGTGTTCGGGAAGTTGTTCTCTTATCGCCTGGAGATGGAGTCTGGCAGGTTCATATTGATGAAGTTCTTCCGGTGACGCACTGTCCAGCGCATTTTGAAAAGCCGCTAAAGATTCAGCAATTGAGCCAGATTTTTCGGCACAGAGTCCAAAATTAAAGTATACAAAAGCAGGTGCGTAGCCACTGTTTATTGCTTGCTTAAAAAACAAATAACCATCGGTATGATCGTTATCGATAAATACAGCTGCTAGCCCTTGAAGCGCAAAGCAAACAGGATGTCGGGGGAATTTCCCGACCGCTTTTTTTACAATGAGTCGGGCAAGTTTATAATCTTCGTCATCAATGGCATCAAAAAATGCGTCAAGCCGCATCTCTAATTTCGGGAAATCTTTATCAAACTTTGTCAAGTAAGTAGTCTTGAATCACTGAATTAATATAAGAAGCATAACATGCAGAGTTTCCAATCTTGAAGCCGAATTGATTAAATAAATGTTCCGGTATAGGCATATCGTGAAAATATGGCGATTCACTCGGAAAACTAACCGTTTCGTTTTTCGTCTATCGGTCTATAATAGGTCTATATTTAGACCAATAGAGATTGTCATGAAAACTCAAACTGTATCTTACATGAAGGAACATGCGAATCATCTGGAATTGGATAATCCCATTTTGGTCACGCAAAATGGCAAGCCAAAGTATGTTATTCAGGATGCGAAAGACTACGAAGAACAGCAGCAAACTATAGCATTATTAAAACTCATTAATTTGTCAGAACGCAGTGCGCGACAGAATGGGCTATTTGATCTGGATGAAGCATTTGACGACGATTGAATACAGCATAAAAGTGACACCGGTTTTTAAACTTTGTTTGAAAAAACTGAATGCATTTTTAACTAGAAAATTTAATCAGAATGTTGCTAGCGAGGCCAAGCAAGCTATTAAATCAAAAGTTAAGTCTCAACTCTCTGGAAATCCGTATTCTGCGCCTCATAGTGACAGGCTCCTGGAACTAGGATTAACTGAATACAGACAACTTCTTGTCGATAGTCATAATGTGGTGTTTTATCGAGTCGATGAGTCTACAAAGACGATCATCCTTCTTCTGGTTATTGATTCTAGACAAGATCTGAAAAAGCTTTTGTTTGAAGTTAACTTGCTCGTCTGATTTATTCTAAATTAATAGAACAGGATGAATACTGATCCCTCGTTTACAGGGTAGAGCAGAGCTACAGAAAGACGCTGATTTCAGGCACAAAAAAACCGACTCTCGTCGGTTTGTGTTCACATCTAAAAGTGGTACCAGAGGCCGGACTTGAACCGGCACAGAGTTACCCCCGGCGGATTTTGAATCCGCTGCGTCTACCAATTCCGCCACTCTGGCACTGATAGATGTGCTGTGACTGCGTACAGTCAGGTTGCGAATTATAACGATGTCATAGAGGCTGACAAGCGTTTTTTAGTGATTCTTCAATAAGCGGCTAAATATTATGCTGATTTGCGCCAGGTTTTGACAAGCAGGGCAGAAAGCCGTTGCAAGCTTATTGGTTAGTAACGGTTTTTATTTCTACACCCATAAACTCATGGTAACACTGCCAATGTGCCAGTGTTAAAATTATTTTTAAAAAGTTTAAAAAATAGCCTGACACAACTGAATAACGGTGCTAGGATCCGTGTGCCTTTGAAAGGTTCTATTATATTTGAAAATTGCTCGTTCCGTTGATCCATTGTAAGTCCCTTGCGCGATTCACATTAGATACGATTACTGAATCAAGCCTGCCGCAAAACAGATAGCCCTTCAATGCAACACCGGTTGTTACAACCACTTAAATTTAATACTTTTTGGAGTTATCTATGTCTACTTCTACAGGCACAGTAAAATGGTTCGACGAAGCTAAAGGTTTCGGTTTTATTTCTCAGGCTGACGGCGGCAAAGATGTATTTGTACACTTCCGTGCGATCAAATCTGACGGTTTCCGCACCTTAACTGAAGGTCAAAACGTTCAGTTCACTATCGAACAAGGTAACAAAGGTCCACAGGCTGCTGACGTAGTAGTACTGTAAGACAGTTGTTCTTAAAACAGGCACCTTCGGGTGCCTGTTTTGTTTCTGGCTCCAGATAATCTTTCTTTCGCTTTCCGTCCTTACGCTAACCGTCTACTTTTGCTCTGAACTGTGGCACACTTGCGCCCATCGCTGTCATACACACCGCAAGCCATGGTTAAAAAAGTAAAAAACACTAAAACAAAACAAATCAATCAGTCATCGCAACAGGTTGAGCAATCTGCCCGTGCCGGATTCGTGCGGCGTCTGGCTGCCATGATCTATGATGCACTGGTGGCTACGGCAGTAGGCATGTGTGCGGCCATGGTATTGATTGTGGTGCTGGTTGTCTCACTGAAGAACGGCTGGCTTGATTTACAAGGTTACAATGAACCCAATGAATTACTTGGCGAGTCTGTGATGTATAAAACGCTGATCCAGGTTTGGGTTGGTTTGTGGGTTGCCGGGTTTTTCTTATGGTTTTGGAAGCGCGGCGGTCAAACCCTTGGGATGCGCGCCTGGCGGTTACGGATATACAGCACTACCGACGAGCCGGTAGGGTGGGGCCGACTTGTGCTGCGATTAATCGCCTCGCTGGGCGGACTGGGCACACTGCTAGTGCTGCTAGATGTCAAGAACAAGCAATCTCTGCAAGACCGGCTGGCACAAACCGAAGTGCTCAAACTGACTAAAGAGCAAAATAATCACAAGAGCTGGTAATTAAAATCAAGGGGTCAGAGTACATGAATGAAGTTCATGTACTCTGACCCCTTGATTTATCTGGAGAGTAGTGCTGCAGCCACGGTTGCAAAGAGAATACTCGGTAGCAGCGCGCCAAGTACCGGCGGTATGTTATAAACCAGGCTCAGTGGGCCAAATACTTCGTTGGTGATGAAAAAGCCGAAGCCGGTTAGCACACCCATAATAATTCGCGCACCCATAGTCACACTTCGCAGTGGTCCGAATATGAACGACAGCGCCATTAATAGCATTACACTTACGGTAACCGGTTGCAGCACTTTACGCCATAAAGCCAGCTCGTAGCGGCTGGTATCCTGCTTGTTATTGGCCCGGTAGGTTATATATTCCTGCAAACCCTGAATTGATAACGCCTCGGGCTTCACAGTTACGATACCCAGTTTGTCTGGCGTTAAAGACGAGTCCCAACGCCAGGTTGGCTGTACATCGGCGGTAATGGCGTCTGCGCCAAAGTAGGTGTGTGTCACCTGAGTCAGCGTCCAGCCGTTTTGTTCGTAAAAGCCGCCATTGGCATTGGTGATGCTGTCTAACTGTAAGCCATCATTGAACCGGTAGATGGTGACTTCCTGCAATGAATCGCGGCTCATTACCTGGCCAATACTCACGAAATGATCGCCGTCTTTGGCCCACACATACTTATCGGAGGAAAACAGCGAGCCGCCGGTTATGGCTTCGGTACGCAGTTCTTTGGCGCGGGATTCACTCACCGGGGTGATCCATTCGCCCACTGCCATTACCACAATAATCATCACCACGGCCGATTTCATGGCTGAGGTAATTAAGTTCCAGCGACTAAGCCCTGCCGCCTGCATAACCACCAGTTCACTATTACTGGCCAGCACGCCCATACCGATGAGTCCGCCAAGCAATACTGCCATCGGGAAAAACTGCTCTAAATCCCGGGGTAAGCTAAGCAGCACGTACACCAGCGCGGCCAGCATGTCGTAGTTGCCTTCGCCAACTTTGCGCAACTGCTCAACAAATTTGATCAAGGCACTCAGACCAATCAATACCGAAAGGGTAACCGTGACTGTACCCAGCAAGGTTCTGGCGATATACCAGTCGAGAATGCGGATCATGACTTTCTCCGCTTCAGCATGGCTTTAATCTCGGTGCCAAATTTACGGTCCCGGGCGAGCAGGGTAAAGCCAATGATCAGCATAATGCCGTGTACCCACCACAAGCCGAGCTGGATAGGTATTTTGCCGTCTTCCAGCACGCGTCGGCTGGCCAGTAGCAGCATAAAGTAACCAAGGTACAGTAAAATCGCCGGGAACATCTTACCAAAGCGCCCCTGGCGCGGATCCACCGCACTGAGCGGCACCGCAATCAGCACCAGAAAAGGAATCGATAACGGAATGGCCAGCCGCCATTGCAGTTCAGCCAGCGCTTCTGTGGAGCCATCTTCAAGTAATTCCATGGTGGGGATAACCGACACCTTTTTGCGCTTTTGCTGCTGCTCCGGGTCGTCAATCTGAATTTGATATTCATCGAAAGCCACTACCCGAAAATCGAGGCGACGCTGCTCGCCTTCGTACTGATTACCGTTGTTCAGTATCAATTGACGGGTGCCGTCCGGCTCTTTGTTAACCGTGCCTTGTTCGGCATAAACTACCCGAACCTGCTCGTCACCTTCATTTTTTTGCTGCGCCAGAAAGACTTTCTGAAGTGAGTTATCACTACCAATATCATGTACGAATATTACGGCTTCCTGGTTGCCGGTTTGTTGGAATCTGCCAGGAATAATGGCACTGAAACCGGCTTCTGCCTTGGCTTGCTCGCGCAGGTTATATTCACTCTCTGCGGCCAGCGGCGCCAGGTACAGGGTAACAACGCCAGTCACTAACATAATGATGAACGACAAAAATAACATTACGCGGGTAACATACCATTCGCTGATCCCGCAGGCGCGCATTACGGTCATTTCGCTGTCTACATACAGCCTGCCGTAAGCCATCATAATCCCCAAAAAAGCGCTGATAGGAATAACCAGCGAAGCGAGTACCGGAGCATATAAAGACAGGAAGCCGAGCACCAGACTGGCCGGGATGTCACCCTCTGAGGCGTCTCCCAAAACACGGACAAATCGCAGGGTAATGAAAATTGCCATCAATATTAAAAATATGGCAATTTGCGATTTAAGCGTTTCCTTAAGCAGATAGCGGAATATCAGCATATCTGGCCTGTGCAAAAAGTCGGAATTTTAGTGAAAGCGGCTATAATTTTGAGTAAACTTACCATTTTTACAAGTTTTGCCAGTAATAACTAACCGTTGGTTCCGGAAGGCGCGTTTGCCTGAACCGTGAATTATCACGTTGACGCGCCCTACGCAGGATTGAATTCGTGCGTATTAAACCATAAAGCAAGGCAAAACGGCATGTAAAATTGTTCCGGGCCAACCAGACAGAACAAAAAGAGGTGATACAGTGGAGTTTAACGTAAAGAGCGGCAGTCCAGAGAAACAACGCAGTGCATGTATTGTGGTGGGCGTTTATGAGCCGCGACGTTTGTCCGGCGTTGCCGAACAACTGGACGCAATTAGTGAAGGATACATCAGCAATCTGCTGCGCCGCGGCGACCTCGAGGGGAAAGCCGGTCAGATGTTGCTGCTCCACCACGTACCCAATGTATTAAGCGAGCGGGTGCTGCTGGTTGGTTGTGGAAAAGAACGCGAGCTGGACGAGCGCCAGTACAAACAGATCATCGCTAAAACCATTCAAACCCTCAACGAAACCGGTTCAATGGAAGCTGTGTGCTTCTTAACCGAGCTACACGTTAAGGGTCGTGATACCTACTGGAAAGTACGCCAGGCGGTAGAAACCTCACAGGACACCCTGTACACCTTCCTGCAACTGAAGACCAAGAAAGGCGAACCGCGTCGTCCGCTGCGTAAAATTGTTTTCAATGTGCCAACCCGTCGCGAACTCACCGTGGGTGAAAAAGCGGTTGAGCACGGCCTGGCCATTGCCAAGGGCGTTAAGGTGACTAAAGACGTGGCCAACATGCCACCAAACATCTGTAACCCGGCTTATCTGTGGGAGCAGGCTCAGCAAATGGCTGAAGAATATGGCAGCGTTAACGTGGAAGTCGTTAACGAAGCCAACATGAAAGATTTGGGGATGAATTCTTACCTGGCCGTGGGCCGTGGCTCTGAGAATGAATCGCTAATGAGTATTATTCATCATAAAGGCGGCGCTGATGATCAGGCACCACTGGTGCTGGTGGGTAAGGGCCTTACCTTTGACTCAGGCGGTATCTCATTAAAGCCAGGCGATGGCATGGACGAAATGAAGTACGACATGGGCGGCGCAGCCTCCGTACTGGGTGTTATGCATACAGTGGCGGCGCTCAATCTGCCAATTAACGTAATTGGCGTACTGGCCGGTTGTGAAAACATGCCGGATGCTAACGCTTATCGCCCTGGTGATATCTTAACTACCATGTCGGGCCAGACGGTTGAAGTGTTAAACACTGATGCTGAAGGCCGTTTGGTACTGTGTGATGCACTTACCTATGTTGAGCGTTTCGATCCGGAAACCGTGGTTGATGTAGCCACCTTAACTGGTGCCTGTATCATCGCGTTGGGTAAACATGCTACTGGCCTGATGAGCACGCATAACCCACTGGCTCACGAGCTGCTGAATGCCTCTGAGCAGGCATCAGACCGTGCCTGGCGTTTACCGCTGTGGGATGACTATCAGGAGCAACTTGAAAGCCCGTTTGCCGATATGGCTAACATTGGCGGTCGTCCGGCGGGTTCAATTACTGCTGGCTGCTTCCTGTCGCGCTTTACCAAGAAATACAACTGGGCGCACCTGGATATCGCAGGTACTGCGTGGAACAGTGGTAAGAATAAAGGCGCAACCGGTCGTCCGGTGCCTATGCTGGCGCAGTTCCTGATGAACCGTGCTGGTTTAGGCGCAGAGGATTAAAGGTTAATGCCTGCCGTTCGATTTTACGCACTGGCTGAGGCGTCTGTTTCTCCCGCAGGGCACGAGAGTGTACCTGCGGTGTGCGCCAAAGCCTGCGAACTCACCGCCGAACTCTATTCGCAGAAGAAAAAGAGTGTGGTACTGTGCGCAGACCAGGCTCAGGCCGAAGCTGTCGATCAGCTTTTATGGCAATTGCCAGCGGCGCGATTTGTGCCGCACAACCTTGCCGGTGAGGGCCCCAATGGCGGCGCACCGGTAGAAATCGTCTGGCAGCCTCAGTCGCTGCCACGCAAACAATGTCTGATTAACGTTAGCGGAAAAATGGTGGATAACTTCAACCAGTTTCAGCAAATTATTGATTTTGTGCCGGTAGAAGAAACGGCCAAGCAGCGAGCCCGCGAACGTTACAAACAATTTCAACAAGCCGGTTGCCAGATGCAATTCCTGCCGGCCTAAAAAGAGACTTTTCGAGACACTCCATGGACAAAACCTACGAACCCCAATCGATCGAAAAACAGTGTTATCAGCGCTGGGAAAGCGAAGGCTTATTCAAAGCCAAGGGCGATGAAGCGCCAACGGGGAACCCTTACTGTATTTTACTGCCGCCTCCTAATGTTACCGGCAGCCTGCATATGGGCCACGGCTTCCAGCAAACCATTATGGACGTGCTGACCCGTTATCACCGTATGAAAGGCGATAATACGCTGTGGCAGGTGGGAACCGACCACGCTGGTATTGCCACCCAAATGGTGGTTGAGCGTCAGTTAAATGCCGAAGGTAAAACCCGTCACGATCTGGGACGCGAAGCGTTTATCGACAAAATCTGGGAGTGGAAAGAGCACTCAGGTGGCACTATCACCAGCCAGATGCGCCGTTTAGGCACCTCGCCAGACTGGGACCGTGAAGTATTTACCATGGACGATAACCTGTCCAAAGCGGTAACCGAAGTCTTTGTACGATTACACGATGACGGCCTGATCTATCGCGGTAAGCGTTTGGTTAACTGGGATCCGGTGCTACACACTGCGGTTTCCGACCTCGAAGTACTCAACGAAGAAGAAGCCGGACACATGTGGCACATGCGCTATCCGCTGGCCGACGGCAGCGGCAGTATTGTGGTTGCCACTACCCGACCTGAAACCATGCTGGGCGACACCGCTGTGGCGGTACACCCGGAAGATGAGCGTTATCAGGACTACATTGGCAAAGAGATCCGCCTGCCGATCACCGGCCGTTTAATCCCTATCATTGCTGATGATTATGTGGATCCGGAATTTGGTACCGGCTGCGTTAAGATTACGCCTGCGCATGATTTCAACGATTACGACATGGGTAAGCGTCACGGCTTGCCGATGATCAATATCTTCACGCCGGATGCCAAAGTTAACGACGAAGCCCCGGAAGCCTATCAGGGGCTGGACCGCTTTGATGCGCGTAAAGCTATTGTAGCGCAGCTCGAAGAAGACGGTGTACTGGTTAAAATTGACGATCACAAACTTAAAGTACCTCGTGGCGATCGCACGGGGGCGGTTATCGAACCATACCTCACCGATCAGTGGTACGTGGCAATCGAAGAGCTGGCTAAGCCGGCTATCGAAGCGGTAGAAAGCGGCGAAATTCGTTTTGTACCAGAGAACTGGAATAAAACCTACTACCAGTGGATGAACAATATTCAGGACTGGTGTATTTCCCGTCAGCTGTGGTGGGGTCACCGCATTCCAGCCTGGTACGACAATGAGGGCAACGTTTACGTTGGTCGTACAGAAGACGAGGTACGCAACAAGTACCACCTTGAAGCGGGCGTCCAGCTGAACCAGGACGAAGACGTGCTGGATACCTGGTTCTCTTCTGCATTATGGCCGTTTGCCACCATGGGCTGGCCGGAAGAAACCCCAGAGCTGGAAACTTTTGTGCCGTCGTCGGTGCTGGTTACCGGTTTCGATATTATCTTTTTCTGGGTGGCGCGCATGATCATGATGACCAAGCGCTTTACCGGCAAAATCCCGTTTAAGGATATCTACATTACCGGCCTTATCCGCGACGAAAGCGGTGACAAAATGTCGAAGTCGAAAGGTAACGTGCTGGATCCTATCGATCTGATCGACGGTATCGACCTGGAATCACTCGTTACTAAACGCACCACTGGCATGATGCAGCCACAACTGGCGGCTAAAATTGAAAAACGCACCCGCAAGCAGTTCCCTGAAGGTATTCATGCCTACGGTACTGATGCGCTGCGCTTTACTTTTGCAGCCATGGCGTCAACCAGTCGTGATATCAACTTTGATATGGGCCGGGTAGAGGGCTACCGTAACTTCTGCAACAAAATCTGGAATGCCTCGCGCTTTGTGCTGATGAACACCGAAACCGAAGATACCGGTCGTGACGGTGGCGAGTTAGTACTGAGCCTGGCCGATAAGTGGATTTGGGCGCAGTTCCAGCAAACCCTGGTGGAATTTGAAAAAGCGCTTTCTGATTACCGCTTTGATATTGCTGCGCAAACGGTTTACGAGTTTACCTGGAACCAGTTCTGCGACTGGTATCTGGAGCTTACCAAACCGGTACTGAATAACGATGAGTCAAGCGACGCTGAAAAACGCGGTACCCGTCATACGTTAATCAATGTGCTTGAGAGCCTGCTGCGCTTACTGCACCCGTTAATGCCGTTTATTACTGAAACCATCTGGGAACGTGTGGCACCGCTTAGTGCGTTGGATTTTAACGCTGGCGACAGCATCATGGTTCAGCCTTTCCCGGCGGTAGATGCCGCTAAGCAGGATGAGCAGGTACTGGCCGACATCGAATGGGTTAAGCGCTTTATCGTAGGTATTCGTAACATTCGTGGTGAAATGGACATTGCGCCGAGCAAGCCACTTCCTGCACTGCTGCGTAACGTTAGCAGCGAAGACGAGCGCCGTTTAGGTATTTCCCGCACCTTTATCGACCGCCTTGCGCGTCTTGAGTCCATTACGCTGCTTAAGGAAGGCGAAGAAGCACCAGCCAGTGCGGCAGCAGTTGTAGGTGAGATGGAAATTCTTATCCCCATGGCGGGTCTGATTGATAAAGAC
>DDJQ01000023.1:36589-72537 GCA_002339125.1 Alteromonadaceae bacterium UBA2620 | reverse complement strand
TCCCCATGGCGGGGCTGATTGATAAAGAAGCCGAACTTGCTCGTATTGGCAAAGCCATGGGCAAACTGGAACAAGATGTAGCCCGCTTTAAAGGTAAGCTGTCTAACGAGAAGTTTGTTAGCAATGCGCCGAAAGCCGTGATTGAAAAAGAAAAAGCCAAGCTGGCTGATTCTGAGTCACAGCTGGCTAAGCTGAAAGCTCAGCACGAGACAATTGCTGCGCTTTAATTGACGATAGGGCTAAATAAAGCCGCGCTGACAAACTGCCAGCGCGGCTTTTTATTAACCATTACCCACAAAAAGGCTTATTCCAGGGAGCGTATAACGTCCATGACAGCGCGGTAGCGCGGGGCTTCACTTTCGGTCTGTTGTTGGGTTTCTTTAATACCAAAATTTTCACTTTCAAAAAAGCCAGGCTCCTGACCGTCTTCATTCTGACCGCGAGGTAAAATGCCGTGCAAATGAACAAATAACCCCGCGCCCTCTTCCTGCCACATGGTGAAAAGAGCCTGATATACCTCATACATCAGTTCGTGGGGGACAACCTCATCCCGGGTAAATCTGCTACCGATAAAATGATGCCCTCCCTCGTAGGCAACGAGCGGTAAGCTATACTCAGCGGCTAATGCCACATCAGAACGCACGGCAAAGCGCATTCCGGGTTCCTCAGCGCGTTCAGTAAACTGGTTTACGCCGTTTACGTAACTTATGGCGTCGGTAATAAAGGCTTCCGGGCTACTGCGGTCAAAGCCGCCGGGCAATATGGTTGCCCCTTCCTGATATGGATCGTTAACGTAAGCGCCCACGGCCAGCGCATCAACTTCCAGTGCAGGGATTGTCGCACTTTCTTCATTTACGTAAACCGGCGCTTCAAGAATCAAGCGGTTTAGGTCCCATTCGGGTGTTGATGCGCCAAACTGACCGGCTAAAATCACTTTGATGCGGTTTTGCTCATCTCCCCAGGTTTGTTTGAAAACACGGGCAGCTTCAATAGTTCTGGCTGCCTGCCAACTAAAGATCATGGTGTTCTCGTCAATGGGATTTTGCATGTAAGGCGGTGTGGTTCCTAACAGGCCTGGCCAGCGTTGCTGAGCAGCCTCAAACGCATATGACCGGCCAAAGGCATAGGGATAAGACCAGTTCCACAGTTCGTTGCCTAATTCGATAATAAGTTGTCTGTCTTCATCCAGTTCCGCCAGTATCAAAGTGGCTAGTTGAGACAGGTAGTCGTCATCTGCAGCCAGTGGCAGGTTAAGCCAGAGGTCGGAGTCAGTCTGATTGGCTAAATCTACCATTACTTCATAAGGGGCGCCCATGGCGCCGCCCCAGCCAGCATCACTAATTTGTTTACGGCGGTCCCAGGCGCCGGCACCCTGATAATAGCTGTACCCGCCATCAGCATCAGGAAACGCATACACCGGTTCCTCACCGCTCATATGAAGAGGTCTGATGGTAGAGAACGGCGTTACATAGTTCAGGTAATCAGCGTGAAAACGTTCGCTGGGCAGACTGTCAGGGCGCAGTAGCTGTATATTGCGTAAATGATTTCCGGTTCCATCCGGATCGGTATCGGTAATCTCTATAAAAATGCTGCCATCACCATCGTAAAGTAAGGTCATGGCTCCGTCAGATTGAGCGGTAATTTCGGCATTGGTGATCGCTAAATTACCTTGTCCCTCATAGCTCAGATGATATTCCCCTGGCGCATAGGCGTTAGCAATATCAGCACCTAAAACAATGGTCACAAAGCTGGTTGGTCGGGTACCATTGCGCAACATCATTTGTGTCGGCCAGCCTGATTCATCAGTGACTATTTGCCCGGCATCACCCATATACCAGTTACCATCTATCGTGTATTGCCACGAAACCGCATCAGCCGAGGTTTCGTCGTTTTCAAAGCCCGTGGTTTTGATCAGGTCGTTTAACGTCCAGGCGGTCATCCAGCTATTGATTGGTGCAACAGCGTTGCCGATAGAAAACTCATTAAGAGGTTGATAATCAGCGGCAGGAGGATTATTGACAGGCGGTGCAACAGCCGGCGGGTTGTCGTCGCTTTTGTCCGAACCACATCCGGTTAAACCAGCAGAGACAATAAGACTCATTACAGCGGTCTTTAAAACATCCTTGTGCACAATTTTACGCTTTTTCATATAGCTTCCATTCTAAGGTTAAGGATTCCATCAATGGTTACAGTCAGCAGACTTCAGACAATTTTTTTCCGTAACTTAGTAAATCAGAAAACCGTCACTGGTAAAATACCTGCCCGGTAACGCTGTTATAAAGGAAGATATTAATCAGACAAGCGTAAAGAATAAGATGCTTTGTAAATTGAAAAGGCGGGATGAACCCCGCCTTGTTTAACTACCTCTGGCCTTTAATTATTGCGGTGCCATGCCACATTTGTTGTCGAGCCAGTCGATAAGCTCACCATAAAATTGCATTTTATGATCGTAAAAGAGCGTGTCGCTAAAGTGATCAGCCCCTTCAAGCACCACGTATTTGTGATCCTTGTTGAGCCTTTTTAACTCGGCAACAAAGCTATCGCTGTGTTCAATGGGCACTCGTTGGTCAATATCACCGTGGATAACCAGAATCGGGACATTGGCTTTTGCCACATTTTCCACCGGGTTTACCCCATCAATAGTAGGTTTTTGCAGCTTGGATAATAGCGGGCTGTCGTTCAGCGTTGCGTTAATTCTGGATAAATCACTTACCCCGGCGCCGGCTACTGTACACTGATAAATATTCGGCTCCCGCAATGTTGCAGCGAAAGCTGCATACCCGCCATAACTCCAGCCGAACATTGCCAGTTTACTTTTATCTGCAAGCCCTTTGGACACCAGAAAATTAGCGGCATCGTCAAGGTCATCCTGCATAGCTAAGCCCCAGTTCTTATCGCCAGCCTTCCAATGTGCCAGGCCGTATCCGGTTGATCCGCGAAAGTTTGGCTGAATGACCAGGTAACCATGTGAGGCCAGTAATTGTGCCCAGTCATCGAAGATGGCTGAATCACGTGCCCAGGGCCCACCATGGGGTAAGACAACGGTTGGATAGGGGGCTTTACCCACTGTCGGACGTGTGACATAGGCGTTAATTTTTCGCCCGTCGCGCGCTTTATAAGAGATATATAGATTTTTACCGAGCTTTGATTTGTCGATAAATGGCATTCGCTCACCGAGTTTAACCAGATCTTTTTTATTACTGAGTAAATAGTAACTAGCGGGATCATCTGACGCCTGGGTTAATACCACCATCTGATTGTGATCATCGGAAGTACTGGTTACAGAGACCCGCCCTTTGGGGCTTAAGCCATTGATACTGTCTTGTATCGCCTGCCACTCGGCATCTTCATAAAACGTCTGATAGAATTTGGCGGTATAGGTATAGCCTATAACATGGCCGTCATTTGCGTAGCGGATCCCATCAACATCCAGGCCCTTCAGCCCGAATAAGCGCTCACTGTATTCGCCGCTTTTAATATCCAACAGATACACGCCCGTGGTGTCTTCACCGTGGTTAGTAATAACATGAATTTTATTTGGATCCTTGCTGCTAAACCCTGCAACAGTAAAGTTAGACCGATCCTCGCCACTGGCCGAATGCAACAATATCCATTCGTCACTTCCCTTGGCTCTGACGTAGGTCTCTATGGCTTGTTCGCTTCTGTTCCAGCCCTGACCGATTCGAACTTCGCCATCTTTATCAACCCCAAAACTGTTACTGACTTTTGTGGAACCACGCAATACGGTGTTGGTACGACCGTTATTAATATTCAATTTCACGACATCCGGGATCCAGTTGTCGTTTATATCAATTTCTACCAGTACGCTGTCATCGTCATTTGCCAGCCTATCGATTAAAGAAAAGTTGACATTACCTTTATCCCTGAATGGGATAAGCCAGTCTCCTTTGCCATCGGCATCCGTAACGGCAAACTTCGTTACCCAGTATTTTCTTCCGCGATCCTCAAGCAATTGACGGAAGCTAACGCCGATTTTTTCGTTATTTAACCAGCTAACACCCGACACACGCATTTTATCTGCGCCCAACGTTACCGGCTCTTTGGCCAGACTGTTGGTCTGATGAATCTCTATAATGTAATCGCCATCCTTACTGGTGGCCCTTACCAGCGCCAGTTGTTTACCATCTGGTGACAATTGTACGCTTCGAATAGCGGGTTGAATGGCAAAGCTCTCAACAACGGAGATTTCCTGTTCGGCATTTGCCGGTGTTCCTGCTATTAACCCTGCCACTACAATGCTTTGTTGTAGTATTTTTTTCATGACTATTTCCTTAAATAAAAGGGCTTCGGCATTGCTGCGGAAGCCCTTGAAATTAAAAAACTGCTTAATGACCTAGATTAAAAGGCAGCCCGGAAATTAATAAATGGCGTTCTACCATCAGTATCATAACCAACCCCTAGAGGAATGTTGGTATTAGAGAATGAACCACCTGGATCAACTGCTGGAGGCGCTTCGTTAAACACGTTACGAATACCTGCATTGATCTGAATGGTGTCAAACTCATAGGAAATACTCATATTGTGAACAAAGTAATCCTCGGTAAAGGCAACCGGACGACACAGTAATGGAGTGCCTGCAGAATTAAGCAAGCCACGACAACCAGTGGTACCTTCTTCGAACTCACCTAAGTCGTCTTCTTCACCTTTACCAATAAAGCGGGTTTCCCAGTTAAAAGTAAAGTCAGAGACGGCTACGCGAAATCTCGCACTACCACGCCATTCTGGTACAGCAGGCTCACCTTTATCATCATCTACAGTCCCTAATACATCGTATAATGATTCGGTCATGCGAGTTGCCTGTAAGTCCAGGCTGACATCAACGTTTTGTTCGCCAATAACAAATTCTTGCGAGTAGTAAATGTTGTAGTCAAACCCTTTAGACGTTAACAAACCTATGTTGATAAAGCTTGAGTCTACGAAGCTGATTTGCTGGTTCTCGTCCCGGTTTATACGTCCACAGAATGCAGGGTTACCTGATGCAGAGTAACACTGTCCGATACTGTACCCAGCACTTGGCTCTGCAATACTGTTAGTCACTTCAATATTGAAGCGGGTTAATGAGAAGGTCAGATCTAAATCGTCACTGAATGGCTGTTCAACGATGAAACCATACGTTTTCGCTAATGATGTTTCAGGCACCAGCTCTTCAGAACCCCCGCTTACTACCTCTGCACTAACAAAGTTAGTGAATTGGGTTTCTTCAGTGTCGCCTATACCCAGCGTTGTAGGATCAACTCCTGCGGCTGAACAAGCGTCCAATACGCCTTGATCCCGAGTGTCTTCAGCTGGGTTGTAGGTAATGGGAGAGTCTGGATCTAACGGATCGGTTACCCGTGCGTTTTCAGGGACAACACAGGGATCACTTAAACTTGCGAAACCTGAAGTACCGTTAAGGAATCTTTCACGTAAATTAGGAGCGCGGTAGGAAGTACCTTTAGTGCCTCGAATAGTAAACCAGTCTACCGGGCGGTAAATCGCTTTCAGGCTATAAGTACTTTCCGGATCGTAAAAGCTTTCATCAGAAATACGGCCAGACATAGTTAACGTCAGCTCTTCAGCAAATTCAGCGCCACGAACCAGAGGTAATTCTATCTCAGCAAAGACTTCTTTTAGATTACGGGCACCATCAGCCCCCTGGTCAGAAAAATATCCCCACAGTAAACCATCAGCGGCAACGTCATTTGGATCTGATTTAATTTCGTCGCGGCGATATTCCAAACCAAATACACCACTAACAACTTCATCATTCCACGGTAATGTCGTTAAGTCACCACCAATAAAACCATTTGCCACGAACTGGCTAACTTCTGTGCCAATAGTACGATCTACCATCAGATACGCTTGTTCTTCTGGTGTAAGTGTACCGCCACCTGGCTGATAAATATTGTCAGAGAAAAGGTTTACAGGCACGCATCCGTCGCCGCACGATACAGTGCCGTCATCGTTAACTACTGTATTGTACAGTGAATTTAACAGGCGCTCTTCACTAATACCAGGACGCGAGTCGGTACCTTCTGATGCGCTGTAGGAAACGTAAAAGTCGTAATACCAGTTGTTCAGGCCGATATTCTCAAACGATAGCAGGTTACCAGTTACACCGCCCACCAAACGATACTGTTCAACTTCTATATCGAAGCGATCGCGGTCACCACGAATATTCAGAATTGGCTGAACATCCTGCGGACCATAAGGGAAACCAATGCCTGCACGACAATCGATGCCATAGTCACCACAAGGGTTGAACGGGTTTGATGCTGGTACTACTTCAAAAATTTGCGCACCAGGGTTAAAAATTGGTGACTCACGCTTGGCATATAAGCCTTCGTAGTAGAACAGCGTATCACTATCATCATTTAACGCATATTCACCGTTTAACAGCAGTGAATACCGTTTGTTACGTGATCTGTAGTCACCACTTTTAAAATAATCAGATTGTTCGTAAGCATACATAGGATCCTGGAAGTCAACGTCTCGGTAACCGTCACCGTTGCCGTCAGGGAACCATACATCGGCAATGCCGTCACCATCGGAGTCACCATTGACCCAACCCGGTATACCATAATCCGGCCCTAGTGCACCGCCGGTAGGGTCAGCTGTTTCTGACCAGCCTGGAATACCAACGTTGGTAAAGCCATTTGTGCGATAAACACTACCCCAGAACGGGATACTCATACGGTTTGTTAGCGGGAAGATATCACAGCTGTCATCAGCGCGTGGAAGCGGGCCATCACCACTGTAACGACGAATGATATCGCCTTCTTCAGTTTCCCAGATACGCTCCTCACAGCCTTTAACGAATGGGTTGCCGCCATAAGACTGAGCCTTGCGATCCATGTATTCTGCACCAATAGACACGAATCCGTTATCAAATGTTTTACCCCACATAGCAGACAATACGGTTTCTTCGCCACCATCACCTTTAGGCTGAAGATAAGAGCCCTGAACCTCAAAGCCTTCCAGGTCTTTACGTAGAATAACGTTTGATACACCCGCTACCGCGTCAGAACCGTAAACCGTAGAAGCACCATCAAATAAGTTTTCAACGCGCTGAATCATTACACCCGGGATCAGGTTTAAATCAGGTGCCGTTGGTGCGCCACCTACACCGGCTGGTGCCATACGACGGCCGTTAACCAGTACCAGGGTACGTTCTGCTCCAAGGCCACGGAAACCGATAGTTGCAGAGCCCGGGCCGTTATCCAGAACATAACCACCAAAGGTGTTATCAATCTGAGTACCTGATGCCTGGTTGGTGTTTTGCAGCATCTGACCGGCGTCGAACAAGCCCATTTCACGTGCAAAGTCACCACTGATCACCTGAATTGGTGATGCATTAGAGAACTCTGAACGGCGAATTCGTGAACCAGTTACCTGAATTCGCTCAGTAACTTCTTCCAATGAATCTTCTGCAAGTGAGTCTTCAATCAGCACATCAGAACTCTGATTAGCTGAAACTTCAACTTCCTGCGTTTCTTGAGCAAACGCAACGTTTGTCGTTAGAGAAGCTATGCTGGTGAGCAGTGCATACCTAATAGCATTGCTTAGCTTGTTGGTTTTTATCATTTATGTACCCCTGGATGAGTTTTATTATTGTCGAGATCCAGACTATTTCAGGCCAGATTATCCCGTAGTTTTATAGTATTGATGTCGAACGGAGAGTTATGAGAATCGACATATTCCCGATTCTCAAACTTACAATGGGGCTTATCCTTACCGCGACCTGCAGATTGCGGAAACATTCGGCAGATTTTTAAGCTTAAACCTCATTAGAAAAACATGGATTAATTATTTCTACATCCATGTTAATTCCTGCTCCTGTCGCATCATTGCATATCAAACGTGTAATCATCGATAACACATCTGTATGCAACTATAATTATTTATGTTTAAACAACCCCACCAACAAACGCGATTTGACGTTGTTACTGCGATGGCTTTGCCTGTCAACTAAATTAGAGAAATTGACATACTGAAAGTTAAATAAAAAACATTCTGGTGTCAAATAAATGGAACTTTTTCGATTTCTCCTTGCCTTCGACTTAATTATATTATTTATCAATGGTTTACATAGAGTTGCCTGGCAACTTTAAATTACAGTGAGGTAGCTTTTTTTATATTAACGTCATTATTACGATGGAATAATTTGTTTTGACTGTTTTATGTCCAGAAAAAGTCGTTCGGATCAGGGGAGCGGAGTAGAATAAAGGCGTGCAGATCACACGCCTCTAAGAATGTGCAGTGATGAGCTGCACACACTGGAGCAGATTAAAGATTAAAATTGGTAAGAGGCGAACAAGCGCAGGGTTCTGGGCTGGCCAGGACCAACAAACTCTGTGGAATCGATGTCGTCATAGATATCTTCCAGAACTTCATCTGCCTCGCCGTAGGTACCAAAGGTTTCAAACTCGGTATCAAACACGTTTTCCAGGCGCAGCCCCACCGTAATGCCACTGCTGTGAGCATAGGTGGCGCTGAGGTTAACCAGGGTATAGCCATCCAGTTCGCGGTTTTCGTTGGCTTCGTCGCCACGAAAATACTGACCAGAGGCGTAATCCACATCGGCGCTGATATACAGATTTTCAATCACAGGGTAGGTTACCTCAAACCCGGCCTGCCATTCAGGCTGGCCCGGAATATTATCCCCCGGCATTACCTGACGTCCCGGCCCCAGCGGGTTTTGTGGACTGAATGAAACAAATGGGGTTTCAAACGTGGCCTGCAAATAGCTCACATTGGCTGAAATCTCCAGATCTTCATATTGCTGCAACAGGCTGAATTCGGCGCCCTGACGACGGGTTTTATCCACGTTCACAAAATAGCCCACTGAGGCACGGTCGCCCGCTTGCTGGAATATAATGTCGTCTTTACTTTCGCTGCGGAATAGCGCGGCGTGCAATAAGCCGTTCTCCAGCGAGTAGTTTACGCCTACCTCCAGGGTATCCGTACGTACCTGATCAAGCGGCGGATCGGCCACAAATCCGTTAGGTAGTTTACACGGATCGTCTTCGTCGGCGCAGCTAAGTTCTGCCGGGCTCGGTGTGCGTGAGGACTGGCTGTAAGACGCATAAGCATGGTAGCCATCCTTGCGGTAATGCACAGTGGCTGACGGGTTGAAACGGCTGAACTCATGATTGCCGTTCAGTGAACCTTCGCCCACTTCCACACCATCGACCATATCGATAGTGGACTTGTTATAACGGCCGGCAAGAGCCAGTTGCCAGTGCGGGTTTAACTCAATCACGTCACTGACAAACAGGTAAGTGTGTTTTACATCGGTATCCAGGCGCACCCGTGAGCCTTCGTCGAATACGCCAATGCCGGTTACGCCTCGGCTATCTTGAGGGGTATCGTTGTCGAGCACGGCAAATTCGGTATCGCTGCGAAACGAGATGTCAGCGGTATCAATACCCAGACCAACTACCCAGTTGTGAGTTAACGAGCCAGATTGTGTTACGCCTGCAAGCTCAGCACTAAAACCATAGCTTTCCTGCTCGGTTAAGCTGGTATTGGCAGTACCGTCCAGAGTATCAGGATCGACGGCAGAAATTGACTCAAGTGGTACAAGAGGGTCGAAACCTACGAACTGAACAGCGTCGTCTTCGTCAAACTCTTCGTCATCATCGTCGTCATCGTCCATATCCATGTCATCCTCGTCGATGTCGTCATCATCGTCGTCATCTTCGAGTAATTCGGCTTCTTCATCTTCTTCACACAATGTTTCACCATAGCCTACGTCACATTCCTCGTAGTCACTGTCGTCACCATTATAGGTTTCGATTTCATTTTCGCGGAAGTAAGCATTAACACGCACCACTAAATCGTTGTCGAGTTGCCATTCGTGATTGAGGTTAATAAAGCGCAGGCTGGTAAAGGTTTGGTCCGGGCGGGTATAAATCGCATCGCGGCCTTCATAAGGGATGAGATCAACCGGAATAGCACCGTTACCAATCAGATCGTTATCATTAGCGGCCAGGGTGATACGAGTGGCTGAGTCTTTCCCTTTATGGGTAATGTTAGCCAGACCTTGTTGAATATCGCTGGGTGAATAGTCACGCCAGCCGTCTTCTTCGTATTTGTTTACATTAATGTAGTAACCCCATTCACCGTTGTTGCCGCCGGATTCCAGGTTAATACCCTGCTGACCAAAGTCGCCGCCCATCACGGTGACTTTGTGATGCGGGAAGCTAAAGCCGTCTTTACTGTTTAATATCAGTGCGCCACCCAGTGTATTCTGACCGAAAACCGGGTTAGCGCCGGAGACCAGCGTCACAGATTCCAGCGCCGAAGGCGGGATCAGGTCCCAGTTTACCGTATCACCGAAAGGCTCGTTGAAACGGGTACCATTAAAATACACCGCTAGGCCCTGAGGTAAGCCCAGCAGTGGTGAAGCCGTAAAGCCGCGGTATTGTAAATCAGCCTGGAACGGGTTGTTTTGCACATCGTTAATCGACACGCTGACCAACTGGTTATCCAGGATCCGCGCCAGCGAGTTACCGTTGTCCACATCCAGTGCATCCGCATCAATCGTCTGGCTGGCCGGAGAGTATTCAGTTAAGCCGGAAACAAAACTCAGGGGTGACTGTCCATACACGGTGACTTTTTCGACATCAGCCTGATTGTCCTGAGCCTGCACCTGAAAACTGCCTGCGATACAGGCTGCAAGGTAGAGATAAGAGGTTTTTTTCATTGCGTTACTTCCAGTCCGTTTTAATCGATACATTACGCTGCTGGTGGGTAATACCAGAGCTTGTATTTTTTGTGTAATAAAGTGGTTAAGACGACGTAAGTATGGGAAGAGAAGGGCGGCTATCCAAGGGAGCTATTCCCGTATATAACCGGGAAAAGTTCCCGGTTTTAGCCCCTGCGACTTTCGCTACAGACCAAGTAATTAGCGATTTAGTGCTAAAGTAGTAATGTTATTCAGGCAAGGTTAAAAATTGGCTTCATTACCAGTCGAAAGGACAGTCAGTGCAACCTTGCATAAATGCCCCCTGAAAGGTGGCATAGTGAATTCGTGTACCGGTAAAAATCGCCTCACTCAGGTTGGCGCCATTCAGTTTGGCTTCCTGAATATTCGCGTTAGTGAGGTCGGCACCGTTGAGGTTGGCCTTGTTCATCCATACCCGCTCAAGCCGGCTGGCGCGTAGCGTTGTATTAATCAGCTTGGCGGCGCTCATGCGACCCTGATCAAAATTTGCGCCGGTTAAATTGCTGCCACTAAAATTAACCCCCTGAGCAAAAATCGCTCCGGCGGATACGCCTTCGAGGTTGGCATTTAATACAGTGGAAGAGCGAAGGTCTGCATGATACAGGTTAGCCATGGCTAAATTGGCATGATCAAGTTTGCTGCGCTTAAAGGTCGCAAAACTCAAATTTGCATGCCGTAAGTCGGTTTCGTTAAAGGTAACATTGATAAACGTGGCACCACTCAAATCGGCATTACGCAGATTTGCCCCACTTAGATCGGCATTCTCACAGTGTGTTTTGGGCACTATCTCGCAGCCATCAACAATTACTATGCTATCGTCAAATTCAAGAGACGCATTGCCAGTTAATAAATATAAAAGGGTTAGCAGCAGGGCTGAGATTCGCAAGGTAGTCATAATCACTCCAGAAGAGGGAGGCAGACAGCCTCCCTGTATCGCTAGCAAAGTTTAGTTTTTAGCAAACTTTTTCTTGTCGAAGTTAGGCAGTTTAAATACCCAGAATGAGCCGCCCTGAGAAACCGGCTTGGTGAGTTGTGCCATGTCACCACCCCACAGCGGTACAGCACCGCCATAGCCTGAGGCAAAGCCAAGGTATTGTTCACCGTCCATTTCCCAGGTGATAGGGCAAGAGATAATTCCGGAGCCGGTTTGGAACTTCCATAACTCCTGACCGGTTTCCTCATCGAAGGCTTTAATAAAGCCATCGCCGGTTCCGGTAAATATAAGGCCACCTTTGGTTGCCAGCACACCGGCCCACAACGGTAGTTTTTCTTTATGCGACCACTTAATATCACCGGTTTTCGGATCGATAGCCCGTAAAACGCCAACATGATCATCATATAAACGCTTGATACGGAAGCCCTGGCCCAGGTAAGCGTTACCTTTTTGATAGGTCACTTCTTCTGTCCAGTAGTCTTCTTTCCAGTGATTTGCCCCCATGTAGAACCAGCCGGTATTCTGGCTGTACGCCATAGGATTCCAGTTTTTACCGCCCAGGAACGGTGGGGAGACTTCAATCGGTTTACCTGATTTCTGGCCAGGCTCCGGTAATGGCGGACGCTGACCTTCCACTTCTACCGGGCGTCCGGTATCCGGGTCAATGTGGGTAGCCCAGGTAATACCATCCACAAACGGGAAGCCGCGGATGAAGTCGCCGTCTTCACGGTCAACCACATAGAAGAAACCATTGCGGTCGGCATGGCCTGTGGCTTTAACAGTTTTGCCGCCGTCCTGGTATTCAAATAACACCAGTTCATTGTTGCCTGAGAAATCCCACGCATCGTTAGGTGTATGCTGATAGAACCATTTCACTTCACCGGTGGACGGGTCTACGCCAACCTGACCCGAGGTATACAGGTTATCCCAGTTTCGTGGATCGTCACCTTTGGCAGTCCGTTTCCAGGTATTCCAGGGGGCAGGGTTGCCCGCACCAATAATGATCGTATTGGTTTCCATATCAAAGCTGGCACTTTGCCAGGGGGCTCCGCCGCCATGATGCCAGGCTTCTACTAACTCGCCGTTTTCATCGCGGGGCCAGGTTTTGGGTTCACGAGAGCCGCCGGTTGGGGTGCTTTCTTCGCCATCCAAACGGCCCATGTGCCCTTCCACAAAGGGGCGCATCCAGACTTCTTCGCCGGTATCCGGATCGCGGGCAAACAGTTTACCTACTACACCAAACTCATCGCCTGAGGAGCCATGAATCAACAGGACTTTACCAGTGCGTTGGTCTTTAATGAGTGTAGGCGCGCCGGTCATGGTGTAACCCGCTTTATAGTCTTCAAAGCGTTTTTTCCAGACCACTTTACCGGTGATTCGATCCAGCGCCACAATCCCCGCATCCAGTGTTCCGAAGAACACTTTGTCGCCAAAAATCGCGGCGCCGCGATTAACCACGTCGCAACAAGGGCGGATGCCTTCTGGAAGACGGTGGGAGTAGGTCCACAGTTTTTCGCCGGTGCGTGCATCCATGGCAAAAATACGTGAATAACTGGCAGTAACATAGATGATGCCATCATAGACCAGTGCCTGAGACTCTTGCCCGCGTTGTTTTTCATCGCCGAAACTCATCATCCATGCTGGCGTTAAGGTATGGACATTGGACTTATTAACTTGATCAAGTGGACTAAAGCGTTGAGCTTTTGGTCCCATGCCGTACATCAAAACGTCTTCAGTGGTTGTGGCATCATTTTTAATATCTTCCCAGGTAACGCCTTTTGCTGTGGCGTTGCTGGTTAGCAAGGTTGACGACAAGGCAAATGCCAGAGCCGTAAGAGAGGTTTTGCAGAGTAGTGGGTTTCGCTTCATGTTCACACCTTTTTAATAATATGTGTATCAGGTGTTAAAAGTATCGATGCTAAAGCGATCGGAATAACAGGGATTATTGCCCGGTTTTAGCCGGGAAAATGTCATGCTTTTTCATTTATTCATGCAATTAAGTTGCTGAAATGAAATGATATTAAACCATGGTGTTATTGCTCTACTACTTAAGGAGTAGGTGCTTTAGGCTGAAACCGGTAAAGCCCTTAATGGTTATATTTTGACCCGCATCAACAGCGAAGATCTTTAAGTGAAAATATCGGAGTTTTGTGGTGACAAAAGATGAATAATTGAGATAAATTCAGAGTAGGACAGAAAAAGAAAGGGTCAACCTGATGACGTTGACCCTTCGAGTGAGTTGATGAGACTCACCACTGGAGTTGTACTCTAACGGGGGGGTTACAATACCCCGAAACAGTAATGCTAAGAATGCGCTCCATTGGTTTTTTTCGCCACGGAAAAGTTCCCGAAATCAGTTGGGAATATTCCCTGGAAACGAAGTATGAGAGAGGATAAACATATGAAGTCTATTTACGGGGTAACACTGTCACTTCTTGCGGTTTCGGGTTTGGCAATTGCTGCTGATGACAACGCGGATTTGGATGATATCCGCGACTGGCCTATGGTTAAAATGGAAACCTGCCTGGATGCTGCACTGGACACAATCCCCGGCCATGCCAGAAAGTTAGAGCTCAAAATGGAAGGTGATGACCCGATTTATGAGTTTGATATTGAAGCCAATGCCGATGGCGAAACCTACAATGTGGAATGCAATGCCGAGGAAGGCTTTATTACAGAAATCGAGCGGGAAGTCAGTAAAGACGATCCCCTATTTAAAAAGTTGGCAAAAATCTCTTACGCCGAAGCCGAAGAAACCGCACTGGCCTTTCATCCGGGTAAAGTGGTTAGTTCTGAGCGAGAAATAAGCTTTGAAGGTGATGCAACCTATGAATTTGATATTCAATCCATCCACGGTTATGAAGTAAAAGTAGACGTCAATGCCGCAACCGGTGAGATTGAAGAAGCCAATATCGAACTCTACGAAATTGGTGTTGAGAAAGAAAATTAGTTTGAGCGATATGGTTTAATTTGTACTAGTACCTCAACACATTAATTATGATTGATTGAGTTTTTCATAGGCACGCGTTAATTTTTTGCGTGCCGCATCAACATTGAACATCCATTTGATGGTTGCTCTTGCTTCATTGCGAAGCTTTTCCCAAGCGACCAGCTCTGATTGGAGCTTGTCCCAAGTCGGGATGCGACGATCCAGGCATTGCTGGTTCATATTGCCAATTTCGATTTCTACCATGTTTAGCCAACTGGCATGCTTTGGTGTGTAATGAAACTCTAGCCGGTTCAATATCCGCAATGCTTCTTCTGGTTTGAAGGCCTTATACAGCGAGCCAGCCTTGTGCGTGCTGTAATTGTCCATCACCACATGGATTTTATCAGCATCCGGATAATGCTCATCAACCAGCTCTTTCATACATTGGGCGAAGTCTTCAGCCTTCTTTGCTGGCGTAACCTTGGCTTTTCGCCAGCCTTTATGTCGGTCAAAAAACATGAAGATATTTGCCACACTTACACGCTTATATTCATAGTCCACACGAGACGCTTTTGAGATAGTTTCTACATCACTTAACGAAACCAGTTTGTCTGCCAGCAATGTTAACGTCCAGCGACAAAGCCCTTGAGGTGGCTGACTGCATGCCAGCGCAATCAGTAGTGCGTCCTGATTAGCATCCAGTTTTCGCGGCATACCCGGCCGAGCACCTTCACTTAGTGCCTCGGACAATCCGTCTTCTACAAATCGCTTTTTCGTCCGGTAAATGGTGGATGTACCAACGTTGAGTGCGTCCGAAATGTCTTTATCCTGATGCGGCTTCATAACGTCAGCCATCAACAGGATATTGGCTCTTTTTAACTGTCGGGCGGATGACTTTCCCTTTGAAACCAACTCCATCAACTGGCTTCTTTCATTTTCACTGAGTTCTACTACATATTTAATGTTCATGGCATTATTTGGTGTATAAGTAATTACCATAATTGATCACAGTGAGCGGAATATGTCGATCCCAGCGCAGGAAAATTTTTCATTTACCAAAAAGCAAGGCCAATACCTGGCCTATATTCATTACTACACAAAGCTGAATGGCTACCCACCTGCCCACACAGATTTACAAGCCTACTTTAAAGTGACGCCACCCTCAGTAAACCAAATGATAGTGACTCTGGAGAAGAAAGGGTTGATCCAAAAGCAACCACGAACAGCCCGAAGTATTTCGGTCCTCGTATCAACAGATAAGCTCCCTGAACTTGAGTAAATTCAATCGATCATTTTCATTGTGTCGAGGTACTAGCAAAGATTCTTTCATGGTGGTTACTCGTAAAGTTGGTAGTTGTCGACATGCAGGGTATAGGCAGAGGTGCCTAAATCTTCTTTGGGCATCAGCTCAGTCCATTCGACTTCCCGGTATTGCGCAGCCGCGCTGGAGGCAAATGTAATAAGGCAGAATGCCGTAATAACGACTAAAGTAATCCGCGCCTTAATACCCGTTGCTTTGCTCAGTCGGCTATCAGGAATGGAAGTGGTTGTCATGAAAAACGGTCCGTTTTATTGTTTTTGTTATGTTATAACATTTATTTTTCCGGTGTGAGGGGCTCCTCGTTTCTTTGTCGCTACGGCAGGGTGAGTGACCGTTTCAATTCATTGGCGAAGGGTATAATCTGGACATAACAATAAGGTGTAGTGAAAATTGACATTGCCAGAAATAAAACCAGAGCAGGCGATTAGCCTCGAAAATGTGACCTATCAGTATCCCAAAAGCACCTCCCGACTGAGCTTTCCTCAATGGCAGGTCGCGCAGGGCGAACGTCTGTTTTTATATGGGCCCTCAGGCTCGGGGAAAACAACTTTGCTAAACCTGCTGGCCGGGATCCTGACCCCTGATACGGGCAGCGTAGAGTTGTTGGGTAAGCCGTTTTCAGGTCTGAGCGAAGGCAAGCGTGATAAATTCCGGGCCCGCCACATTGGCGTAGTTTTTCAGCAGTTTAATCTGGTGAGCCATTTAACCGTGGCACAGAACATCGCCCTGGCGGCGCATTTTGCCGGCGGCAGTCAGCCGGGCCGCGAGCAACTTGTCGCGCTTATCCACGCGTTACAGTTGCCGGCAGAGGTGTTAATCAAGCAGGCCAGTCAGTTAAGTGTGGGGCAGCAACAGCGAGTGGCTATTGCCAGAGCGTTAATTAATCAGCCGGAGATCCTGCTGGTGGACGAGCCTACCTCGGCGCTGGATGCCGATGCGCGGGATGCGTTTATGCGACTGCTAACCGAGTTGTGCGAGCAGCATCACACCACTTTGATTTTTGTTAGTCACGATCAGAGTCTGAGTCAGTATCTGGATAAAAGTGTGGCTTTAAGCGCAATTACCACTGCTGCGGAGGCTTCATCATGCTGATGTCTTTTGCCTTAAGCAGCTTGCGTAGTCGCGGTAAATCCCTGGCACTTACTTTTTTGGCGCTGTTGATTAGCGTAAGTGTTTTGCTGAGCGTGGAACACGTGAGATTACAGGCCCAGGAGAGCTTTAACCGCACAGTATCGGATGTCGACCTTATCGTCGGTGCGCCAAGCGGCCAGTTAAACCTGATGCTCTACACGGTTTTCCGCATGGGCAGTCCAACCAATAACATCAGCTATGCCAGCTATGAGATGTTGCAACAACACCCGCAGGTAAACTGGGCCATTCCCATCTCCTTAGGCGATGCCCATCATGGTTATCGCGTGCTCGGCACCAATCAGCAGTATTTTGACCACTATAAGTTTGGTAACAAGCAACCGTTAGTGTTTAGTCAGGGGGAATCCTTTAAAGGTGTCTTTGGCGCGGTGCTCGGCGCTGATGTGGCCAGTGCGCTTAATTATAAGCTGGGTGATGACATTGTGATTGCTCACGGCCTTGGCGCAGTGAGTTTCCAGAATCATGACGACTCACCTTTTACCGTTACTGGTATCCTGGCTCCCACCGGCACGCCGGTGGATAAAACCGTGCACGTTTCATTGCAGGGGATTGAGGCCATGCATTTGCCGCATGCTCAGCTTGATAGCGTGTTAGAACTGCCGGATACCCTGACTAATCCGGCAGTGCAACCCGACAGCGTTACCGCAGTGATGGTGGGCCTCACCAGTAAGTTTGCCACCTTTACCCTGCAGCGGGAGCTGAATAATTATGACGATGATCGCCTGATGGCGATTTTACCGGGCGTAGCGCTTACTGAAATGTGGCAGATGATGTCCAGCGTGGAGAACCTGCTGCGTTTTATTAGCCTGCTCATTATGCTGTCATCCCTGTTCGGACTCTCCACCATGTTGCTGGCGTCGATGCAGCAACGTGAAAAAGAAATCGCCGTACTACGAATTATCGGTGCCGGGGCCGGTACTATATTTCGCTTAATTCTGGTTGAAGCCATGCTGTTGGCCGGGGCGGCAAGTGTTACCGCAGTAGCGCTGGTATCCGGCGTATTTGCCGTGGCCAAAGAATGGTTAGCCAGCCACTACGGGATGTTTATTTCGGCAAACCTGCTAACTCTGCATACCGCACTGGTGGTTGGCGCGATAATGCTGGCAACTCTGATTTGCAGCCTGTTACCCGCTATTGATGCTTACCGGGGCGCCATCAACCAAAGACTCTGATGGGTGGTTATGACCCGGCAAACAGCCGGGTCTTTAACAACAGCCTTATTGGCCGAGGCATTGCCCATCATTCTGACGGGCCGGGAAAATGCTATTGAGCGTGGCGATTAACTTTGCGTAATCGTTGGCCATCCGCTCCGCCTGCACCTCTGTGAGTACCTGCCCCTGCAGCTTTTTGCGCTCGGCTTCTACGTGGGTGTAATGAAAAATCCGCATATCGGTGTTGTGCTGCTGCCAGGCGTTATCCATGTTTTCGATATTGGTATGCGAGTCGTCAACAAAAACGATGGCGTCGAACTGGCGCTCGGTGGCGTTTAAGATCCACTCCAGCATGGTGCCCTTGTTCATACCTGTGGTCATCATCAGGCCGCGGCTATAGCTCATTTCACGCTCAAGCTTTTCGCGGTAAACCGGGTTAGTGTTATCAACCGGTGTTAGCGCTGCCTGGCTAACATCAATGCCGTGGCGCAACAGTTCGCGCTCAGTTGCCGCACGATTTTTCGGCGCACGGGAAGTGAGTAACAACAGCGTATTGCCGGCTTCCTGCCAATTATTGAGTAACGCCGGGACCTGAGGTTCGGTAAGGTTCATTGGCGCCAGTTCATAGAGCAGGCTGATAGTGTCTTCAAACAGACAGCTCACTTGTTGTTCCGGCGTCGGCTTAACAGCCAGTTTACCGCGTTGCCACTGGTACCAGATATCGCCGCCCAGATCGGTGGCACTGGTCAGCAGGGTATTATCGATATCGGCAACGATAAGGACATTTTCGGCACCGTACAGGCTATTGAGGTTTGCCACAACGGGGGCAATTTCATCGAAGGTATCAGCTTCGGCGACGGTAACTTCGCTGTCGACGTTCGATGGCGTGCTGCTGCAGCCGGTGGCAGCCAGTACCAGGGCAAAAAACACGGCGCGAAGTGCGTTTTCAGGGAAAGAAAGTGAAGGCATAAGCATTATCATTGATTAAGAGTTCTGCGTAAAACACCGTAATGTAGCAGATTTAACGGTTAATCAACATGCCTTATGGATGGTTTGCCAGACAGACCACTAAGCGGTGTAATTGACCAACACTTAGTGTTAAAGGTCGATTCGGCGGAATGCTTATTTCGATAAATTATTGAAAGTTAATGGTTTATTAACTGGCGCGGCAATTGCTTCAAAGTACGCAGTTTAAATGGCAAAGAATAATACAGGGAGCCACCGTCATGGTTAAACTTGAAGATCGTCCTATCGAACAGGTCAGGGAAGAAGTCATCGATAAGCTGATTTATCACTACAGTCATGGAGTGATTTCGGCCGATGCGTTTGAACGCCGGCTGGATAAAGCGATGGCCAGCAAGGACCATCAGGAAATAGCCGATCTAGCGGCCGATCTCACCATGCAGGTTGATGGTGATTACACCCGCGAAAAAGAGAAAAAGCTCAATATTAATTACAGCGCTGGTGATGTGCCGGACAATGAAACGGTGATCAACATTATGGGCGGTTCGGATCGCTCAGGGCGCTGGAAAGTACCGGCTGAAATTCGTGTGCTTAATATCATGGGCGGCTCCGATATCGATTTCACCGATGCCGAATTTACTACACCCAATGTCACCATCAAAACCCTGTGTATTATGGGCGGAATAGACATTAAGGTACCGGAAAACGTTAACGTTGTGACCAAGGCATTTTGTTTGATGGGCGGCCTCGACAACAAAGCCCCGTCGATTGCTGACCGGCAGGCTCCGACTATCACCGTGGAAGGCATTGTGTTGATGGGCGGCGTGGATATTGGACTCAAACGCACCATTAAAGAGAAATTTGTCGAGCTGGCTAATCAGATGAAAGCGTTGTTTGGCAGTTCGCAGCGCTAGGCTCCGGCGGCTTTTGTAAGAAGGTTAAAACGGGTTACATAAATCTGCTGGCCAGCGCCTGTGGATTGTGGTGTGATTCGTCCAGGGTATTTACAGTTAATTGCAACGTTGATGAGCGATAAACAAAAGCACCGGGTAGTTCGGTTGCCGGCCACTACCTGTGATAAGGCAATGGAAAAAGAACAACTACTGCTGGAGCAGGTAAAGCAGGGCGACTTTAATCAGGCTTTATTATTGTGGCGCTGCACGGCGCCGGCCATCGTTTTACCGGCAGGCAGAAAGTGGCAGAAAACCGAGCCGTTAAGTGAGTGGCTGGCTCAACGGGGCTGGGACATTTTGCAGCGTCGCTCAGGCGGTTCGCCGGTGCCACAAAGCCCTGCCATGCTGAATATTGCTCACATGTACACCTTAACTGCAACGCAGTCTTATTCGGTTAAAGGCGCTTATCAGCAGCTTTGTGATAATTTGCTGGCGTTCTTTGCCGCCCTGGATATCAGTGCCGACATTCATGCTACCGAGTATGCTTATTGTGATGGCGATTATAACCTGAACATTAACGGCCAGAAAATTGTAGGCACGGCGCAGCGCGTGCTGACCGCCCCGGGCGGGCGCAGAATTGTGCTGGCACATGCCTGCCTGCTGATTGATGATGTGCTGGAAAGCATTATTCCGCCGGTGAATGCGTGTAACGAATTCAATAATATCCCCGACAGAGTTAAGCTGAACGCCCACACTTGTCTAAATCGCCATCTTGCCGATTCACTCACTACCGATGAATTGTTCTCGGGATTAATCCGCGCTTTTTCTCGTCACACGGTTTTTTCTTAACGGTTAAAAAGACTATACTGCGTTCTTTTTTCAACCCAAGGACATTCAGTTAATGATTGTAAAACTTGTTCGCAACGCACTGGGTCTGGTTATTGTATCCGTTGATGTATTAACCCGCTGGAGTCGGGTGAAGCGTACCCCGGAAGCACAGCAAAAGGTTGCTCAGGCTGCCCAGGGGATGACCCTTTACCACTTTTTTGCCTGTCCGTTTTGTGTCAAAACCCGCCGAGCCATTCATAAACTGCGCGTACCCATTGAAAAGCGCAGCGCCGTGCAGGGCTCACCGCACCGCGAAGAACTGATCCAGGGCGGCGGCAAAGTGCAGGTGCCTTGTTTACGTATTCAGCACAGCGATGGCCGGGAAGAGTGGCTTTACGAATCCAAGCAAATTATTGGTTACCTCAACGACCAGTTTGGCCCTGCCTGAATACTTTTATTGATGCTGCGGATGCCTGAATAGCTAACATCCGCGGTAGCATAACCCTGGTTTGTTTTACTCCCCACTCTCAGTTTTACAGCCCTCATAAAGTTTAAACCCCTGATTCCAGAGACCAGTGTAGTACATGTGTGTTGACGGACAAATAAAAATGGTTATCATTTACTTTTCCGAAAAGGTGCCCTGACAGCCAGGATATTCCTGCTTCCTATGGGTTCACAGCACGCACTGCATAGCAACGATAAGGGTATTTCGTTATGCGATTTTCACTGGGCACGGCCCGTCAATGGCACTGGATCAGTGCTGCCGTTTCGCTGGTTGGCATGCTGCTATTTGCCGTTACCGGCATTACGCTTAACCACGCCGCAGTAATCCCTGCATCGATCTCCGTTACTACTGTAGAAAGTGAAGTGCCCGCTGATGTGTTAACGCTCTTACAGGACTTACCCATGGCAGAAATGCCGGCGCCACAACCGGTTCGCCAGTGGCTGGGCAGTGAACACAGTATTAGTGTTCCCCCTGATGTGGCCGGCGAATTTGATGGTATGGAGTTTTACCTGGCCTGGCCGGGGCCCGGTGCCGATCGCTGGCTGGCCATCAACGTGGATGATGCAGCGCTGCTATATGAAGGCACAGAGCGCGGCTGGATTGCTTATTTTAATGATTTACACAAGGGCCGTAACACCGGGCCGGTGTGGTTTGTGTTTATCGATGTAATAGCCATTGCCATGATTGTGTTTACCCTGACCGGATTATGGTTACTGGTAAAACAGGCCTCTCACAAGCAGTCTACCTGGCCCGTTACCGCGCTGGGGTTATTGATCCCGGTGGTTATCGCACTGGTCTTTATCCATTGATGCCGGGCGGGGAGCAGTTTGAATGACGGATAACCAACGACTGTGGCTGGCTATTGCCCTGTGCCTGGCTTATTGCGCATGGGTAGGTTTTATCATCGTTAGCCATTATGCCCGGCAACGAGAGCGGCGGCATGTCACTACCGGTGCGTTTATTGTGGCTTACGCCAGCCAAACCGGCACGGCAAAACAGTTGGCCGAATACCAGGCTGAATTGCTGGAATCAGACCGCCCGGTGAAAGTTATCGCGCTGAATGATCTGGCCATTGATACCTTACGAAAAGCAAACGATGCATTATTTGTGGTTAGTACCTATGGTGACGGCGAGCCACCCGATAACGGCCGCCGTTTTTACCGGGCGCTTCAGCAGCATAATAAACAGCACAATACTGCATTACTGCAATCCCTTTCATACCAGGTAATCGCTCTGGGGGATAGTCAGTACCCGGCGTTTTGTGCCTTTGGCGAACTACTCGATGTTGCCCTTCAACAATCCGGTGCCACGGCCATCGCTGAGCTGGAAAAAATCGACCGGGCACAGTCGCAGCCCCTGCCGGGTGACGCTTCCCAGAGTGCTGAAAGCTCTTTTAAAGCCAGTACCTGGCGGGTCACTGAGCAACAGCAACTCAACAGTGCAGATGGCCGGGAACTCTTTATGGTGACACTGGATGCCGAGCAGGCATTGCCCGCCTGGCAGGCCGGTGACATTCTCGATATTCAGCCTCATAACGCTAACACGGCCATTGCTGAATGGCTTAACAAGCATGAACTCAACCCGGATACGGTTATTGCTGTTGAGGGAACGCCAACCCCGCTTAAGCTTGTATTGCAAACCCGCCAACTGACGGATTTAGCCGGGGCAGGGAACAAAGAGCAACACATTTTAAACATGCCCTTGTTACCTCTGCGTAGTTACAGCATTGCATCGGTACCTGAAGAAGGGCAGCTAAAACTGATGGTCAGAAAACAGTATCACCCAGATGGTACGCCAGGTATCGGCTCCGGCTGGCTGACCACCTATGCGGGCAGTGAAGAGCCATTTTGTGCCAACGTGAAAGACAATCCGCTATGCCATATTGCGCAACTTGATGTACCGCTGGTGCTCATCGGCGCGGGCAGTGGCCTGGCTGGCATTCGCGCCCAACTGGCAAAGCGATATTATGCTAACAGTGATGCCGACATCTGGTTAATTTATGGTGAGCAGTCGCCGCAACTGGACAATGTTATCCCTGCCGCTATTGAAGCGTGGCAAATGGGGTTTGCCGGGCTTAAAATTCAGCAGGCCTATTCGCGAGGCGAGCCTGGCCAATATGTACAGGATGTCATGGTAGCGGCAGCCGATGAACTGCAAAACATAATTGCCCGGGGAGCGCATATTTATGTGTGTGGCAGCCATCAGGGAATGGGGCAGGCTGTGCACCAAGCGTTCACTGACATACTCGGCGAAGACGCATTAATGCAGCTTATAGATGAACAGCGTTATCATCGCGATACTTACTAGTCCGCAGCACTGGCAGCAAATACTAATCAGGAAGTAGTTCGTAAGTAGTACAGATGCGGCTTAACGGATAATGTTAATCCTTTGTGCCGAGTGTTACATATATAATCAATTAACAGATGAGAGTATGTCTATGAAAAAGTGTTTAGCGTTTTTGTTAGTAGCCTTTAGCAGTTTTACCCTGGCTGATGAGTGCGCTGTGACTATCGAGAGTAACGATATGATGCAGTTCAACATGAAAGAAATGTCTGTGCCTGCCTCGTGCGATACCTTTGAGGTAACGCTGAAGCATACCGGGCAGCTGGACAAGAAATACATGGGCCATAACTGGGTTTTATCGACTACTGCCGATGCCCAGGAAATTGTTAACGGCGCCCTGAAAGCAGGTCCGGATAACAATTACCTGCCTCCGGGCGATGAACGTATTATCGCGGCCACCAAAATTATTGGCGGTGGAGAGCAGGACACCATTACGGTAGATGTTGCTGGTTTAACAGCCGGTGAAGACTACACGTTCTTTTGTTCATTCCCTGGCCACTTTGCCATCATGAAGGGCGCGTTTATCGTTAACTAACCCATCCAGGCTAATCGCCCTTAGCAAAGGGCGGTTAGCTGACTACCTTCGAATATCTTCAGTGCTTCACGTGCTCTACAGCTGGTGATGAAACCTGGCACTGGGTGGTCGCAAAGCACATCCTCCAAAGCCAAAATTTATATCCCCGTACTGGTCACTTAAGTTTACTAATGGCTGGTTTATTCATCAGGTATCGCCTGGCTTTGTATTAATAATATTCACAATATCAGCTTGTTAGAGCACTGGCAGAATACTGGGTGGATGCTAAGCTTCAGGTATGTACTGGAGACGAACCCCCTCGGTTTGTAAGCTGCAAAGCAAACAGCCTGGTAAGCTTCGAAAAATGTAAGGTGTAAATGTGAGTGAGCCAAGATGTTGTAGTCCTTCCCGCTCGTCAATGATGCGTCCTGTCTGGTTATTATTGGGCTTGTCTTGTGTGGTGTTAGGCGGGATTGGCGCGGTATTGCCTTTATTACCTACGGTGCCTTTTATGCTATTGGCGGCTTACTGTTTTGCCCGCTCCTCTAATCGCGCCCATGACTGGTTAATTAATCATCGGATCTTTGGCCCGGCAATAGCCGACTGGCAACGTAGCGGTGCAATTAGCCTGGCGGCGAAATATGCAGCTACGGCATCGGTGTTAGTGGTTTACACCATTTCAATAGTAATGGAGCTGCGCCCGGCGCTCCTTATTATCCAGGGCATAACGCTTTGCGCTGTTATGACTTTTATCTGGAGCCGACCGCATCACTAGTTACCTGATAAAGCGTTTGGAATAAACCAGTTTTCTGCTCATGCCGTATCAGATTAAGGTTTACTTTTTGGGAAGATGGCAGTGTTACCCGGGCTATTAAAACGTTTCAACAGCGCCGCAAAGAAAACCGATGTTAGCCAACCAGAGCAACCTGGCGGCTCCATCTGGCAGGATACCGGTGAGGTGTATTATCTGGAAAATACCCTCAAACTGACTTATACCGCCAACAGTGGGGTAGTGACACTGGAAAAGCTATCACCGGACTCCCTGGCGAATGTGGTCGAAACGCTGGACAAACTGCCGTCGGACTCACCCTTCGCCCGCGCAGTCACCGCAACGCGAAATACCGCACTGGTTATTAGTGTTTGTGGTGTTACCTGGCAGAAAAACAACGGTACAGTTCGAATCAAAGCGCTGCCGGAGGCCGCACTGCTGCGCAGCACCAACGCCGACTTCAGCAAATCCCAGGCGGTGTTTAAACATGCATTTTTGTTAGAGCATGATGATTTGCTGACGCCTACAACCGGTAGCGGCAAACCTGGCGTTTTCACTTATAACCGTATCTCACCGGCTCAATTTACCCGGCAACTGGCGCGCGCCAATGAACGTATTGCGCCGCCGCTACGGCGCGCTATTCCTGTTCATCCGGACAATTTCAACAGCGCATTTACCGAGCATGAACAAACGGTTATCGATGGATTTCTGGGTGCTGGTTCGCAGCCAGACAACGATGCGCTGAACGCAAAACACGATTAGCCTGTGCCTGAGGGCCATGGCAGCTAGCGGAGAATCAAGTGAATAAAGATACGCTTATCAAGAATGCATTACACTATTCGGCGGTCACCATTTCAGCCGGGCTTGCTTATTTTACCGTGTTCTTTATTTTGCTTAGCCTCGAAGTGGAGGCTGACAGAGCGTTACACTGGTCCTTGTCTGCCAGTTTAATAACGGCGCTGGCCACCTTGTTTTTCAAAATGGTGGTTGCACCACTTAAGACTAGAGATCACGATAGTGAATGACTTTTATTGAAAAGGACAGTCAGATGTTTATTGCAATGAATCGTTTTAAGGTGAAGCCGGGCAGTGAAACAGCCTTTATTGAAATGTGGCGACAGCGGGAAAGTTTTCTTGATGAGGTGCCGGGATTTGAGTCGTTCCATTTATTGCAAGGCGAAACTTTTGACGACTACACTTTGTTTTCGACCCATGTGTGCTGGCAAAGCAGAGCCAGTTTTGATAACTGGGTGAAATCTGACGCGTTTAAAAAAGCCCATGCCGGCGCAGGTCAGAGCCGCGATTTCTATGCGGGCCCGCCCCGGCTTGAACTGTTTGATGCCGTTCTGTAAGGATTGTCAGAACGAACATTATTTACCGGTTCTCACCCTCAATGTTACTGGCTGTTATCGGTCAGCTTTCTCGGGTCGAGCAGTTCGGTTAACTCTTGCCGTGACAGGTCGGTCATTTCGTCGGCTACGTCGACAATCGGCCGCTTCTCTTTGTAGGCTCGCTTAGCAATTTCGGCGGCTTTGTTGTAGCCGATTATGGGGTTAAGCGCCGTGACCAGGATCGGGTTTTTGTCCAATGCGGCTTCCAGATTTTCGTTTAATACCTCAAAGCCACTGATGGCGCTATCTGCCAGTAACGAAGCGCTGTTGGCCATCAGCGTAAAGCTACTTAACAGATTGCTGGCAATCATTGGCAGCATGACATTTAACTCAAAGTTACCTGACTGACCGCCAACCGTAATGGCGGCATCATTGCCAATAACCTGGGCGGAAGCCATCGCCACTGCTTCCGGGATAACCGGATTTACCTTACCCGGCATAATCGAGGAGCCGGGTTGCAGAGCAGGCAGGGCGATTTCGCCGAGACCTGCCAGTGGCCCTGAGTTCATCCAGCGTAAGTCGTTACTGATTTTCATTAAACTCACCGCGGTTGATTTCAGCAAGCCAGATAAGGTAACCGCGGTGTCCTGCGAGGCAATAAGCGCGAAATAGTTATCTGTCGGCTGAAAAGGGACGCCGCTAAGCGAAGTCAGCTTTTCATTAAATATGGCTGAGAAGTCGGGGTGAGCATTAATGCCGGTGCCAACTGCCGTACCACCCAGTGCCAGTGTTTGTATAGCCGGCTGGTGGGCATTCAATGCTTTAATCTGCTGCCCTATTTGCGCCTGCCAGCCCGATAAACTCTGATCCATACGCACCGGCATAGCATCCATCAGGTGGGTACGGCCAGTTTTACAGACATCTTTTAGCTCACTGGCCCTATTACCAATCACGCGATACAGGTGACTGAGTGAGGGCAAGAGTTCCTGCTTCAAGGCAAGTGCGGCACTCACATGAATAGTGGTGGGGATTATATCGTTACTGCTCTGGCCGTAATTAACGTGATCGTTGGGGTGAATAGACAGGCCTGACTGCTGACTGGCTACCCTGGCAATCACTTCATTGGCGTTCATGTTGGTACTGGTGCCTGAACCGGTCTGAAAAATGTCGACCGGGAAGTGTGCCATAAGTTGCGGCTCGTTGAGTAATTGGTCGCAGGCCTGACAAATCGCTTCACCTGTATCGCTGTCCAGCGTATCTAATGCGACGTTGGCCTGAGCTGCGGCTTTTTTTACCGTGATCAATGCTCTGATAAAAGCCTCTGGCATAGACTGGCCACTGACCGGAAAATTATTGACTGCCCGCTGGGTTTGCGCGCCATATAAAGCCTCTGCAGGGACTTCCAGTTCGCCCATGCTGTCTTGCTCGATTCGTGTTTCGGTAGAGGTGGTCATATTTGAGGTCCTTAGTTAAAAAATGTCGGCGTGAGGTGAGTAAACAGATGACTAAACTGCCTCACGCGATGGTGATCGCCGGCTGTAATACTTTGCTTTTCGGCCGCCAGCAGCGGCCGGTAAATCTGGTCGAGACACTGATAGCGCCAGCTCAGCACTACCTTTTGATCGCAGGCTGTCTCGAGCAAAAGCGCCGCACAGTCCAGCAGAATACGAATTTTTTCGGACGATGCCCCGGCAGTGTTCGCACTGTCGAGGGCTAAGTTTATATAGCGCTTAAGCAACTGTGGATCATCCGGGTGACATGCCGTTCTGATTTGTTGCTTTAAATTGGCCGATGTCACGAGCGCTTTGGCAATGTGTTGTGTCATAGCACTACCATTCTAGTTCACTGAACGTAATTTTATGCTAATGCAAACAATTATCATTTGCAATAAGTCTGAGATGGCGTATGTTTAAGTCAGGAGGACATGCCAATGGAAATTTCTTTTTTATGTACCAAACACGCCGACTGGGTTTATAGCCATCCACTGGAGGCAGTTAATTTTTTAGCCCGGGATGAGTTTCAGGGCACGACCCTGTTTTACGACGGTGAGTATCGTGAATGTATTCCCTACTTAGGTTGCGCGTTCGATATAACCGCTATTTTGCTGGAGGTGGAAGAAGGTCAGAACCGGCAACTGCTGGAAAAAGTCTTCGTTTTGTCGACCCTGATTTGCGACGCCTATGGAGCCCTGGGTCTGGTGGATTACCAGGCGGCCATGCAACGCCGTGTTGCCGATCTGATTACCGCGGTAAGTTATCAGGAAGCGGCTGCTCAGCAGGCCATGACAGCCTTCAGTGATTTCAGTATCAGCCGGCATTAACTCAGGAGGTCATCATGAGTCAGTCTGACGCCGCTTACGCTAAGTGGCGGGAAGTGATTGCGGCAGGTAATGATAACTTTGAACTGCATCACACCCTGATAACACTGGTTTATTACTCCAGAGCCATTGAACTGGCCAGAACGCTGGTAAAAAAGTGGCCCGCATCACGCCGCACTGTTGAAGCGTTACTGGTGAGTTATCACAATCTGGCCGAGCTTTATGAGCGGGAAAACAGTCTGCGACTGGCCTGGCAGGTATTAGTTACAGCCAAGCAGCAGATGATGGCGGTTTTCTGCAAGCGGGGAGAATCAGCCTGCACGGTTTGGGGGTGTCGAAGTGCTCATCAGCGCTTAAGTCGGTTTGAACAGCAGCATGGTAGCTTCGACCGGCTCAGGCCAAGACAAAGACTGCTGAATCCCTATCAGTACGATGGGTTTACATCAGGTTACTAACCACATAAAACAAGGAAATCATCATGCTACGGGTTGATTGGCGCTGGCTAATTATCTGGATGCTAGTCATGAGCCACACTGTGCAGGCTCATGATGGCCATGATCACAGTCACTGGAGCAGCTTGTTTATTCATGCCTTATTGTTATTGTCTCTGGCCGCCTCCGGACTGGCCATTGTGTTTGCCATTTACCGTGCGATCAGCCGTTGGTTGCCGGCGGGCAAATGAACCCGGTTGAATGCAGCACCCACCAGTGAGGGGAACGGGTACAAAGTACTAGTTATACAGACCGCAAAGTACCGGCTTAATTGGTTTTCTTAATGGTTATGAAGGTCTATCATGGCCGCTGGCTCAACTCCGGCCGCATTTCATTAATCAAAATAAAAGATAAGCCATGACCAAGTTACCTCGAAGCGGCTGGTTGCCTGCATTAACCATCCTGTCCTGTGCCATTAGCGGTACGTTTAACGCCAGCGCGCAAACTGCACCCGTGCAGTTGCCTGCAGATATCGAGCGCATCACCACTACGGGTTCCCGGCATGGCGCTGACGACAACGATGCGCCAGTCATCATCAGCGCCGTTGGTCAGCAGGATATTAATCTTGTTTCGCCTACGCATATTGAGGAAGTGCTTAAATTTATTGCCGGTGCTCAGGTGCAGCGAGGTAACGGGCAGGAATACCTGCCAGCCTTGCGTTCCCAGGTATTTAGTGGAGCCGGTGCCTGTGGTGGCTTGTTAACTGCAGAAGATGGTATTCCGCTGCGCGCTGCCGGCTTTTGTAACATTAACGAATTGTTCGAGGCGCATTCGGAAATGGCCGAGCGGGTAGAGGTACTCAAAGGGCCTGGGTCGGCGTTGTATGGCTCCAATGCGGTACACGGCGTAATTAATGTCATCACGCCGGATACCACTCAGGGCGGCGGTTTGTTCGGATATGACTATGGTTCTTACGGATATAGCCGGGTGAAGCTGCGCAGTGGTTATCATTACGGCGATGGCGGCGTGGGGCTTAATGCCAGCGTAACCCGGGATAATGGTTATCGGGTGGCCGAGGGTCTGGATCAGGAAAAGCTTAATCTGCGTCATGAACATGCGTTCTCGTCATTAACCCTGACAACCGGCCTGACCTATACCAATCTGGAGCAGGAAACCGCCGGCTACATCACAGGTACCGATGCTTATAAAGACGCTCAGCTCGCGCAGGCAAACGAAAATCCGGAAGCCTTTCGTAACGCCAGTTCATTGCGCCTTTGGTCCAGGGCACAGTGGCAGTTAGATGGCGGCGATACGCTATCGGTAACGCCCTATATTCGCGACCAGGACATGGAATTTTTAATGCACTTTCTGCCCGGGCAACCTACCGAGGAAAACAGCCAGCAAGGTGTGGGAGTGCAAAGTTTATGGACCCATAATGTTTCTGCCAGTGTTACCCTGAATGCCGGTATTGATGCCGAGCACACCGAGGGAAGCCTGTTGCAATATCAGGAACAGCCCACCACCGGCTCGGCGTTTCTGGTTGCCACCATTCCGGCGGGTAAACATTATGATTACGATGTGAATGCGTCGTTGATTGCTGCTTTCAGTGAGTTGGTGTGGCGCAATGACAGCTGGTTACTGAGTGCAGGTCTGCGCTACGAATATATCCATTATGACTATACCAATAATATGAATTCGGGGCGCTTACGCGAAGACGGCACGGCCTGCGGTATGGGCGGCTGCCGGTACTCGCGGCCACCAAGCAGTAAAAACAGCTTTACTAATGCCTCACCAAAATTGGGTGCCACCTATCTATATTCTGACACTACGCAGTTTTATGCTAACTATTCGCTAGGCTATCGCGCGCCTCAGGCCACCGAGCTGTATCGTTTGCAGCGTGCTCAGCAGGTCGCCGATCTTAATTCGGAAGAAGCGCGTAACGTCGAGTTCGGCGTAAAAGGCAATTACCCCGGCTTAAGCTATACCATTGCTGCCTATTACATGGATAAAGATAACTTTATTTTCCGCGACAGTAACTTCTTTAATGTTAATGACGGTCAGTCACGACATACCGGCGTAGAGCTGGAGTTGCGCTGGCAAGCCAGTCAGCGCCTGGATATTGCATTGGCGGCAACCATGGCAAGCCACACTTACCGCTATAATCAGGAACTCGGTGGCGTTAACATAAATGGTAACGACATTGACACTGCGCCCAACACCATTGCCGATGTGCGAATAGGCTATAATTTCACGCCGCAAGTGCGCGCCGAACTGGAATTAAACCACGTTGGTGAGTACTACACTGACCCGGAGAATCTGCACGAGTACGAAGGCCATGAATTAGTGAATTTGCGTTCATCCTGGCAGTTAACGCCCGAGCTTACCCTGTATGCCAGAGTGAATAACCTGTTGGATACTGCCTACGCCGAGCGCGCCGATTTTACTTCGTTTGGTGGTGATCGTTATTTTCCGGGCAGACCACGTAATTATATGCTGAGTGCCACTTATAGCTGGTAGTTAAGCGCTGGTCAGAGATACAAAAAAGCGCGTATCCTGGAGTTACGCGCTTTTTCTTTGAGTTCAGGCATAAGTCTTAAAGTGGCAGGACTTCAAAAACCAGTACGTAGCTGGCGCGGCGTTTCTTAGCCGGCGCTTTGGCTTTGTCGTCTTCGTACTCGGCTTCCAGCCAGTACATGCCAGGCTCATCAAATTGCAGGCTGATTTTGCCTTCTTTGTCGGCCGTCACTTCTATACCACCGGCAGTATCACGGTATTTTTCGCCGTCTTTGACTACAATAACTTTGGTCCCCTGAGCTTTATCGCCGCTCATAAAGAACTGAAAATCGATTGGCTCACCGGTGTAAGCATCGTTGGGGTGGGTTAATGCTTTAAGCTCAAGACCTTTGCCGGTTAGCTTATTGTTGTCGGCCGTTGGGGCGCCTAGTGTCACATAGGTTTCCAAGCGATTAGCGGTTTCCATTACGTTCAGGTCATTGGCATCCTGAGGTACCGCTTCATAAAATTCTTCCACGGTGCCGGTCTTACCGCGCCCGGGCCAGAAATGGCGCTCGCCGTCTTCGTCTTTCCAAAACGCCACTAGGGATTGTGAGGCATTAAACACTTTGTAGGTGCCGCTCTCAGTCAGCTCCACATCAAATACACTGCGGTAGCGCAGCTTTTGCTGGTTTTGAATGTCTACCGGATTTCCACTGGGTGAGACGACAGATAAACGCTCCGCCGGATAAGCAAAATGATCAGGATGAAAGATACCGTTAGCCACGGCCACATCGAAGGTGATCCATTCGCTGTCACCAGAAACAGAAGTGGTAGATGGCTTGATCCACACCCGGTGGGCCTGACTGAACGGGCTGGCCAGAGTCAGGGCCAGGGCTGTGGCACCGATTAGTAGTGATTTCTTCATTGTGCAGGCTCCATGTGTAAGGTTATCGAAGAAAGTTCGTGCTGACCTTCAGCACGGGTATTAACTGTTTGTTTTACCGGAAGTGACACCGGGACTTTAAGGGTTTCACGGCCACCGAGTTCGCGTGCGGCTTCAACCCAGATAAAATAATCGCCGGCGGCAACGTCGTCGAACCGCCCGTCGAGCGCGATGGTCGAGGTGCCCGGCCGGCGGGTAGCGCCACTCACTCCATCAATTGGCATGCTGGCACTGCGACCGCTGCGCCGCCACCACATACGTAAGTCCTTCAGCCATTTCTCGCCTTCGTTATTAGCCATGTCGGTGTCGTACCATACGGCAATATCCACTACGCGCTTACCACGCTCATCGGCCAGCCACGCTGCAACGTAAGGGGCGTGGTATTCCGCTACATTCAAGTTGGGTAATGTGATTTCAAGCTCATCGGCCTGGGCTGTCATCGCCACACCGAGCAACCCTAGTGGCAGGGCCAGCCGGTACAGCTTATTCAGCAAAGTGTTGGGGCGGCTGTTCTCGCCGTAACGCGGCAATAAGCAGGGGGTATCTTCTAACAACGTAAATTCTCCTGAAATAATATCCTGGTTGCTCTGCAAGATGAAAATCAAAACCTTAATCCAAATGTTATTGAGAATCAATTGCAATTGAGTCGATTGACTTATTATTTCGGCTGATAACATAAATCTGATGACATAACAGAGCCAGGCACTGCCTGCGCTCAGCATAACCGGCGCAGGCAGTTTTACTAAAGCCCCTAAAAAGACCAGGCCAGTGACAGCCAGTAACGGCGGCCATCTTCCACGTAGCCGTACTCTTCCATACCAATGTTTTTATCCAGCAGGTTATAAATACCGGCGCCAAGTTTTATATCGTTGGTTAAACCGTAGTTTAAGCCAACGTCTGCCAGCGTATACGAGGGGGCAATCAAGCTGTCCTGCGACGGACCGGTGGTGGGCTGACTCTCTTCACCACGGTAGTGAACGCGCAGCCAACTGCTGGTCATGTCGTTGATGGCCCAGCGCAGAGAGGTTTGAACCAGGTGTTTCGGCAGTTGATTGAGCGGACTGCCAGCGTACTGACCGGTTTTTGCTCCGAGTCGGTATAGGTATAGTTGGCATTAAATTCAATGGCTTTGGTAAGTTTAGCCTGCACACTCATTTCAAAACCCTGAGTGATGGCCTCATCGATGTTGACATAGGTGGTGGGGGCTGATCCGAAATCGTTAGGCCCGTCGGTACACAGGTCTGTTGGGCACTGAATTCGGGTGATACGGTCTTCAAATTCGTTATAAAACACCGTTGCGGATACCGTGGTGTCCTTACCAAAGTCCTGATATAAGCCGAGTTCATAGCTGACTGACGATTCCGCTTCCAGATCCGGGTTACCATAAATATTGCCGCCGCGGCTGATTTGTCCCCAGGAAGGATTGGTCTGGCGCAGGTTCGGCGCCCTGAAGCCAGTGGATATGCCACCCTTTAAAATGGTTGTTGAACTGATTTGCCATACCCCGTATAAACGAGGGCTTAACTGGCCGCCATAGTTCTGGTCGTCGTCGTAACGTAAACCGGTAGTAATCGCGAAATCCTTAATGATTTTCCATTCACCTTCGGCGAACACAGACCACTGGTGACCGTCGACCAGTGAAAGCTCGCTAATCTGGTTGCTGGTCAGGTCATTAAGCTCTTCCTCAAAATAAGCGCCGCCTGCACTCAAGCTCAGTGTATCGTTGACCGGAACGGCCCACATCGTCTGGGCATCGAGGTTTTTAACGTACATTTGCCGGGATTCATTATCAAACTCATCTTGTTTGATATAAGTTTGCGAGGTTGCCAAGCCCCAGTATCCGGTGTGACTGAGCGACAGGTTAGTGCGGTCATACTCAGTCATGCTCGAAGCCGGACAGCCGCGACGGCCACATTCTTCGCCCTCGGCCAGCGGTGCAACCGTTTTACCCAGTGTTGCATTAATTTCCTGCTGGGTATGGGTGGCTTCAAACACAAATTCGTGACTGTCATTGGGGGTAAAGGCCAGTTTGGCACTGATATTTTTATGGTCGCGGTCGCGAAAGCCGTCGACGATATTGTCTTCTTCCCGCTGGGTGTAGCGGCCGTAAAGTTGTAAGCCCAATTTACCCGGGATAAGTGAACCAGCCGTAAAGAACGTGGTTTGGTGCTGATTACCTGAATCGCTGTCTTCCTGAATGGTAGCATCTAAGCGTACCTCACCGCGCCAGGCATCAGGGGTTTTGCTGGTGATAATATTGATTACACCGCCAATGGCATCTGAGCCATACAAAGAAGACATAGGCCCGCGGATGACCTCGATGCGCTCAATGGCCGATAACGGCGGGATCCAGGCGCCTTCAACACCCGGACCGTCGCTATTAGGCCGGGTTTCACGTGAGCTCTGTCGCTGGCCGTCGACCAGGATCAGGGTGTACTGACTACCCATGCCTCGCAGGCTGATATCTTCTCTGTCACCGCCACCGGTGACAATCACGCCCGGAATATCCGTCATGGCATCGGTGAGGTCCCGATAAAACCTTTCACTGAGGTCTTCTTTATCGAGCACACTGATAGAGGCAGGCGCTTCTTTAAGCATTTGCGCGGTGCCTGAAGCGGTCACCACAATTTTTTCCAGTTCTTCATTATCAGGAGAAACAGCCAGTACAGCTGAGGAAACGAAAGCACAGCAAAGTGCCAGGGACATCTTGTTTAATTGCATATAACAGTGAAAATCTCAGTGAGAATGATTGTTATTTAGGATAAGATCGGGGTCAGTTATCTGCAATCGACTAATATTAAACGGTGTCTTTAGCAAAAATGAATTTCTATGAACGTTAAGTTTACCCGCGCCCTGAAAGTGTTTTTAACCGTTGCTGACTGCGGCAATATGAGTGTGGCTGCCAGGCAGTTACACATGACCGTGTCGGCCATCAGCCAACAGTTGCGTAAGCTGGAAGAAGATATCGGCCAGCAATTGGTTAATCGTAATTCCCGTCATCTGAGCCTTACTGAAGCCGGGCGGATTTATTATCGCACCAGTAAGGAATTACTTGCCACCGCGCAACAGGGGCAGCAGGAAATCGACGCCTTGCTTCAATCACCCTCCGGTGAACTGCGGATCCTCGCGCCCGAAGGCTTTGGCGGCGGATTGTTGAGTAAACCGCTGCGGCAGTTACTGCAGAGCTCAGAGCGTATTTCTGTTGCGGTAACCCTGGGCGAAGGCTATGACGATATCGTTGCCAGCGGCGCCGATCTGGCGTTGGGGTTTACGCCAGTTGATAAAGAGGGGTTTAAATCCTATCAGCTTGCCACCTGGTCACAGGTGTTATGCGTTGCTCAGTCTCATCCGTTAAGCACAGAGTCTTTATCGCATCCGGAGCAGTTAAAAGAACATCCGTTTA